>JALWCD010000021.1:3582-4998 GCA_027036915.1 Thermodesulfatator sp.
TTCTCCTGGGGCGCCACCGAGGCCAAGGTGGTCCAGGGGCTGGCCGACGCCATCGTGGAGGTCACCGAAACCGGAACCACCATCAAGGCCCACGGACTCAAGATCATCCATGAACTCCTGGTCACCCATCCCCAGCTCATCGCCAACCAGGCCGCTTGGCAGGATCCCTGGAAACGCAAGAAGATCGAACAGCTGGCCCTGCTCCTTCAGGGGGCCCTGCGGGCCGATCGCCTGGTGGGCCTCAAGATGAACGTGGCCGAGGAGAATCTCGAAAAGGTGGTAAAGCTTCTGCCGAGCCTTACGGCTCCCACCATCTCCCGGCTCTATCAGGAGGGCTGGTTTGCGGTGGAGACCGTGATTTCCGAAGACGAGGTCCGCGAACTGATCCCCAGGCTCATCGAAGCCGGGGCCCAGGGAATTATTGAATATGCCCTCAATAAAGTGATATAAAAGAATAAAGTCCCAAACGAGGGGGGAAATCATGAAACGACTTTTGATCCTGGGTGTCTTTTTGGGCATGCTGGCGGCCTGTGGGCCTTCAACCACCTATCATGAGCAAGCCTCCGGAATGCATAAAGAGCTGGCCTATGTTTACCTCAAGGATGGTCGTTACCCCGAGGCCCTCAGGGAGGCCCTCCTGGCCAAAAACGAACGTCCCAAAGACCCGGAAATTTACAACCTTTTAGGGCTTATTTACATGGGGCGTAAGGAATACACCAAAGCCGAAAGCTTTTTTCAGGAGGCCCTTCGTCTGGATCCCCAGTACTCCGAGGCCCTGAACAACCTGGGGGCCCTGTCCCTGCTGAAAGGGGATTACGACACGGCCATACGCTATTTCGAAAAAGCCCTGGAGAACCCTCTTTACCTCAATCCCTTCATGGCCCTCACCAATCTGGGCTGGGCCTGGCACAAGAAGGGCAACGACGAAAAGGCCCTGGATTATCTGGAACAGGCCTTAAAACTCAACCCCCGTTACGCCAAAGCCTATCATTACGCCGGGCTCATCGCCTTCGGGCAGGGTCGGTGGGACGAGGCCAAGCTCAACTTCCGGCGGGCGGTACGATTCGACCACACCGACATGGCCTCCCGCTACTGGCTGGGGGAGGTTTACTTCCGCCTGGGAGAAGTCGAAAAAGCCCGACGTCTCTGGAAATCCATCACCCAGCTGGCCCCGGAAAGCGAATGGGCCCTCAAGGCCGAGGAAAAACTCCTGCTCCTGGAAAATCTCTCTAGTGACACATAGGTCGAAGGTCCTCCTGGGGGGCCTCCCGGGCGGCCTCTTCGGCCAGCCTCTGGCGCAGGTTTTCGCCCTCCTTGCGGGCGGCCTCGAGGCGGTTCAGGGCGTTTACCAGGGCCTTGATGCCCGCGGCCACGATGTCCCCGTCCCGCCCGAGCCCCGCGGTGCGTCTTCCGGAG
>JALWCD010000022.1:0-3172 GCA_027036915.1 Thermodesulfatator sp.
CCGGTAACCACCCGGCGGGCCTCTTCATAGGCCTGGGCCTCGGCCTCCTTACAGGCCTGCGCGATGCCCCGGCCGGCCTCCTCGATGTTTATCACCACCCCCTTGCGAAGCCCCTGGGCCGGGGCCAGCCCCACCCCCAGGACCGAAAGTTCCTCCCCCTTCTTCTCCCCTATGAGACAGCAGATCTTGCTCGTCCCCACGTCAAGGGCCGCCAGCAGCGTCCTTTCGCTCATCGGGTCTTCCCCTCCCGATAGGCCAGAAGGGCTCGCCCTTCGGGATAGTCCAGCCTGATGGCCGCGGCCTTCCGGTAAAGCCCGTTGCGATAGAGATAGGTCATGATCCTGTCCAGTTTGCGATAGTCCGCTTTGAGGGCCGCCAGGGGCTTGGGTTCGAATTGAATCCTCAGCCCCTCTTTGGTGTAAAGGAGGATACGCTCCCGGCCGAGATAGACCTGGGAGAAGCTTTCGTAACAGGGCAAATAAATATCCTTGTCCCGCACCCAGGCCATGAGTCGGAGAAAGTCGGCCTCCTCTTGCAGAAGCTCCTCGGCCTCCACGGTTACCACCGGATAATCGAAGAGCGCCTCCCTAGGGGCTTCGGCAAAGGCCCGGCCGGCGGAATTGAGGAAATAAAGCTTCCCGGAGAGCACGGTTACCGCCACCGGATCCTCCTCCTTTACCTGGATCACCACCGTCCGGGGGAGATCGCGCGAGACCTGAACCGAGGCCACCCAGGGATGACTCTCAAGTCGGGCTTTTATCTCCCGTAGATCCAGACGAAAAAGGTTTTCCCCTTTTCTTACCGGAAGAAGCTCCCGAAGTTCCCTTTCGGGGACCCGCTTGAGGCCCTCGATTCTCACCCTCTCGAGAGCGAAAAGATCCATCTCGCGCACCAGAAGCCATCCTCCGTAAAAGAGACCGGCCAGCACAAGGATCGCTGTGCCCAGAATCACAGGAAACCTTCTAGCCCCGCCCGACAATTTGCACCTCCGGCTCAAGAGAGATTCCGAAACGCCCGAAGACCCGTTCCCGGGCCTCCTCCATGAGGGCCAGAATGTCCCCGCTTCGGGCCCCTCCCAGGTTGAGGATAAAGTTGGCGTGTTTGGGACTTATGAGGGCCTGCCCCCGGCTTCGGCCCTTGAGCCCGGCCTTCTCCAGGAGAAAACCCGCCGCCGGTCCCTCCGCGGGGTTCTTGAAGGCGCATCCGAAAGAAGGACGCCCCAGGGGTTGTTTGCCTCGTCGAGCGGCTAGAAAACCGAAAATCCGCTCTCTGACTTTTGCGGGAGAGGCAGGCTTAAGCCGCACGATCGCTTTGAGCAGCACCCCCTTTGGCCCGCGGAACCTGCGATAAGCAAAAAGCCGTGGCTCTCCCGACACTCTTTTCAGCCCTTCGTCATTCAGCACCCAGAGTTCCTCCACCAGCTCGCCCATACTTTTTCCAAAAGCCCCGGCGTTCATGAAGATCGCCCCACCTACCGTAGCCGGGATCCCGGCCAGAAACTCCACCCCGCCAAAACCCCGCTTGAGACCGTAAGCTATAAGGGCCGCTATGGGGGTGCCGCAAAGGACCTCAATCCGCCCTGGCGAAAGCTCCCTCAAACCCTTAAGCCCCCTCAGGTTCACCACCACCCCGGCAAAACCTTCGTCCGCAAAAAGCACCTTGCTTCCCCCGGAAAGCCAGAAACAGGGCACGGCCCTCCGGGAAAGATATTCCCAGAGGACCTCCAGCTCGGAGACCCTCTGCGGGAAGACCATCAGGGCCGCGGGCCCACCGGTGCGCACGGTGGTGTACCGCCAGAGAGGTTCGCCCTCCCTGACTCGAAGACCCTTCCTTCTCAGATCCTCCGCTGCGCCTCTGAGTTTCATGCCGCCTGCTTAAATATTTCGGCCCTGAGGAGTTCTTCTCCCAGACGATAAACGTCTCCGGCCCCCAGGGTCACCAGCACGTCCCCCGGTTTAAGGAAAAACTCCACCTGGGCCCGCACGGCCTCAAGATCGGAGGCAAAGAGCGTGGCCCTGGCCCCCCGGATGCGTTTTACCGCCTGATAGAAGCTTTCTCCGCTGATCCCGGAAAGGGGTTTCTCCGAGGCGGGATAGATTTCGGTCAGAAAAAGGAGGTCCGGTTCCGTAAGAACTTTCAGAAAATCGCGCCAGAGGGCCTTCGTGCGGGTGTAGCGGTGGGGCTGAAAGACCGCGAGCAATCTCTTTTCCGGAAAAAGGGCCCTCAGGGTAGAAAAGGTGGCCGCGAGTTCCCGGGGATGGTGAGCGTAGTCGTCGAAGACCGGCACACCGTCGATCTCGCCTTTGCGTTCAAGCCGTCTTCCCACTCCGGAAAAACCCGAAAGACCGGAAAAGATCTCCCCGGGCGAAAGCCCCAGCACGAGCCCTACGGCCACCGCGGCCAGGGCGTTCTGCACGTTGTGTCGTCCCGGAACAGCCAAACGGAATCGTCCCAGGATTCTTCCCCGCCAACAGACCCCCACCTCGGGGTAAGGACCCTCGGAAAGGAGATCTCCTTTAAGCTCAGCCTCTTCCTCAAAGCCATATGTTATAAGCCTTCCGGACAACTTCGGAAGGATGGCCCTGACCCCGGGATCGTCCAGACAGACCACCAGCGCCCCCTCCGGGTCCACCCGATGGGCGAACTTCACGAAGGCCCTCTTCACGGCTTCGAAATCGGCATAGAAATCGAGATGTTCCCGGTCGACGTTGGTCACCACCGCGATGTAAGGCCGAAGGAAGAGAAAGGAGCCGTCGCTTTCATCGGTCTCGGCCACCAGGTATTCCCCCCGGCCGAGACAGGCGTTGACCCCGAAATTGTTCACCCGCCCCCCGATGGCCACCGTGGGTTCCAGCCCGGCCTGAGAGAGAACCGCCGCGATCATGGAAGCCGTGGTGGTCTTACCGTGGGAGCCGGCCACCGCGATGCTCTTGGGATGAAAGGCCATGATCTCGGCCAGCATCTCCGCCCGCGGAAGCACCGCAAGCCCCCGATTCCGGGCGGTCAGGATCTCGGGATGGTCCGGCGGGACGGCCGAGGAATAAACCACCACCTCGTGGCCCTCGAGATGGGCGGGATCGTGTCCGTAATAGACCGTTATACCTTCGCGCATCAAAGCCTCAGTGGTGGGGGTGCAGCGGAGATCGCAACCCGAAACCCGGGCCCCCAGGGC
>JALWCD010000022.1:3182-4950 GCA_027036915.1 Thermodesulfatator sp.
GGCGTTGAGCAGCCGGGCTAGGCCGCTCATACCCACCCCACCGATCCCGATCAGATGGAAAGCTCGATTCTCAAGCATGAGCCATGGCCTCCATTTCCTGAATGATGGTCTCCGCGGCTTGCGGACGGAAAAGCCTCCGGGCTTTCCGGCCCATGGTCTGCAATTTCTCGGGCGCGGAAAGCAAGCTAGAAATCCGTTCCACAAACTCTGGCGGAGAAAAGGTGCCCTCCTTGAGCATCACGCCCCCGCCGGCTGAAACCACAACCTGGGCGTTCTTTTCCTGGTGCGCATGGGTAGCATAGGGGAAAGGAATATAGATCGCGGGTTTACCCAGGGCACAGAGCTCGGCCACGGTGGTGGCCCCGGCCCGGGAAACCACCAGGTCGGCCTGCGCATAGGCCCAGGCCATATCCCGTATGAAGGCCCGGACCTCCACCCGGAGTCCTTTTTCTCGGTAGGTTTCTCTCACCCATTTTTCGTCTCTTTCACCGGTCTGGTGAAGAAGGTAGAGATCCGGAAATCGGGAGAAGAGATCTCCGGCGGTCCCGGTAAGCAAGCGATTGAGGCTCCGGGCGCCCTGACTGCCCCCCAGGACGAGGAGTCCCGGTCCGGCATGTTCCCGGGGGCGCGGGCTCAGGATTTCCTCCCGCACCGGATTTCCGGAAAGGATCACCCTCCGCCCGGGAAAATAGCCCTCGGTGCCGGGAAAACTCACAAAGACCCGGTGGACCAGCCGGCCACAGAGCCGGTTGGTGAGCCCGGGAACGGCGTTCTGCTCGTGAAGGCCCAGTTTTTTTCGCAGGATCTTTCCCGCCACCAGAGCCGGGAAGGAGGCGTAGCCCCCGGTCCCGAAAACGATGTCCGCCGCAAACTCGCGGATGAGCGAAAGGGCCTCCTTCACCCCCCGGGAAAGCCGCCAGAGGGCCCGCATCTTCTGCCAGGCACTCCTTCCGAGCCAGCCCTCTCCGCTGATGGTAGCCACGGGAAAAGGCGCCTCCGCCAGGGCTAGTTCCTCCACTCTTCGGCCGCAACCCACCAGGAGAACCTTTCCGCCCCTGGCAAGTATCTTCCGGCTCAGGGCCAGAGCCGGGAAGAGATGTCCACCCGTGCCTCCGCCGGCGATCACCCACCGCATCAGTGATACACCTCCGGTCGCTCCGGGGGAGAAAGGACCCTGGGAGCATAGCTCAGAACCAGGTCCCGGAAGACCTCTCCCCGTTCCTCGTAACCGGAAAACTGATCGAAGCTGGCCGCGGCCGGGGAAAGAAGCACCGTGTCTCCCGGACGGGCCTCTCTCAAAGCCACGGCCAGGGCCTCCGGAAGATTTTCCACCAGCCGTATCTCCGTGGCTCCGGAAAGCTCCTCCGCCATCACGAAACGCGAGGCCCCCATGAGGATGAGCAGCCGCACCCGGCTCTTCACCAGTTCGTACAGGGGCCGGTAGGAGGCTCCCTTGTGAAGCCCCCCGGCGATGAGAATGAGGGGCGGAGAAAGACTTTCAAGGGCCCTGGCGGTGGCGTCCACGTTGGTGGCCTTGGAGTCGTTTACGAAATAGACCCCTCCGAAACTCCCGATATACTCCAGACGATGGGGAAACCCCACGAAGCTCCTCAGGGCCTTCTTGACCGCTTCCGGACGCCCTCCCACCAGCCTGGCCGCCATGGCCGCCACCGCAAAGTTCAGACGATTGTGTCTTCCGCAGAGCCTGAAGCCTGAAAAACTGTAGACCTCCCCGCCCCCTTCCAGTTTCAGGACAAAATCCCTTTCG
>JALWCD010000023.1:0-1467 GCA_027036915.1 Thermodesulfatator sp.
GTTCGTATGTAAAAGTCCTGGATGGGAAAACAAATTTTGACTACATCATTCGAGTCAATCATCCTCTGGAATACCAGGGAATAAAATTCTATCAATCCTCCTACCAGGAGTATGCGGCTTTAAAAGTCCAGGCCGAAATTTCGGGGAAAACCAAGGAAATCCTGGTCAAACCCTTTAAAGACGGCCAGTGGCCGGAAGAAAACTTATCCATCGGCTTGATTCGTTACGCCCGGGCCCACGGATTCCGCATGGCTCAGGTATGGGTCTCCAAGGGCGATCATGAACCCCAGATGCTCTGGCTCATCGAAGGACACCGACAGACCGTCTCCTTTTCTCCGGAAAAGGTCACCCTCACCCTGGTGGAGACCAGGCCCCTTTTCATGAGCGGTCTTCAGGTAAGAAAAGACCCCGGGGCGCCACTAGTCTATATAGGCTGTATAATGATGATACTCGGAATATTTGTGACCTTTTTCTTTACTCATCGCAGGATATGGGTCTATCTTCTCCCTCAGGGAAATAAGACCCAGGTTATCATAGGAGGATACAGTAAACGTTACCGTGAGGACTTGAAAAGAGAGATAGAGCGCCTCTTGACGAATCTTGAAAGCCGGGTAACCTAAGAGCGGCTCCTCGAGGGAAGCCCCCCTCATCGTCTCTACCCTCAGACGATAACCCACCTCCACCCCCCTTAAAACCCTCGGGGAGCCACCTTTCTTGACTTAAAGCCCGGTGAGTTTACCTTTAAGTCATGCCCAAGGACTACTACAAAATTCTGGGCGTTCCCCGAAACGCCACCCAAGAAGAGATCAAAAAGGCCTACCGGCGTCTGGCCCTGAAGTATCATCCCGATCGCAATCGCGGCAACAAGGAAGCCGAGGAAAGGTTCAAGGAAATCAATGAAGCTTACGCCGTGCTCTCCGATCCGGAAAAACGTCGACAATACGACATGTTCGGCTCGGCGGAGTTCGAACGCCGCTATACCCAGGAAGACATCTTTCGGGGGTTCAACTTTGAGAATCTTTTCCGGGACCTGGGGATAGACCTGGATTTCGGACGATTTTTCCGCTTCGGAGAAGGCGGGCGCACCCGGGGGTTTACCCTGGATCTCTCCGGACTCTTCAGTCACCTTTTCGGCACTCAGCCCGGAGGCTTTCAGGAGGAATTTTGCCCCACCGAACCGGAAATGGTCCTTGAACTTCCGATCACTCTAGAGGAAGCCGCTCAGGGAACCGAAAAGGTTCTTATGGTCTCCCCGCTCGGTCGCCCGGAGAAGGTCAAGGTCAGAATCCCTCCGGGCGTAAAAGACGGTCAAAAGCTGCGTCTGGTGGCCAAGGGGCCCCTGGGGCCGGATGGTCGTCGGAGGGACCTTTTCCTGAAAATTAAGATCGAGCCCCATCCCAGGTTCGAGGTCCAGGGACAGGATCTTATCACCACCCATGAAATTCCCTTTACGACCTTTCTCCTCGG
>JALWCD010000023.1:1477-15379 GCA_027036915.1 Thermodesulfatator sp.
TCCACTCTTTCCGGCAAAAAGGTAAAGGTCAGGATTCCCCCCGGAACCCGTCCCGGAACCAAATTGCGCCTCAGGGGTCTGGGGCTTTCCGGCCCGGACGGACAGGCGGGAGATCTCTACGTCAAACTCGAACCCCTGATGCCCAAAAAGCTGTCCCGCAAGCAGAAGGAACTGCTCAAAGCCCTGCAGGAAACCGGCCTTTAACCTCCCACCACACTCGCCAGTTTGAAAATAGGAAGGTAAAGGGAAACGATAATGCCTCCTATTATACCCCCCAGAAATACGATCAGGATGGGTTCTATCAGGGTAGAAAGGGTCTCGACCGTCCGATCAACTTCGTCTTCATAAAAATCGGCCACCTTGTCGAGCATCTGCTCCAGAGCCCCGGTGGACTCCCCTACCGCCACCATCTGGGTAACCATGTGAGGAAAATATCCGCTTACCGCCATGGGTTCGGCAAGGGATTGTCCCTCGGAAACGCTCAAGCGCACCTCTTCCACCACCTTCTCAATGACCCGATTGCCGGACACCTTGCCGGCTATCTGGAGTCCCTGAAGCAGAGGAACACCGCTGGCGATCAGACTGCTAAGAGTTCTTGAAAACCTGGCAATAGCCGACTTGTGCAGGAGTTCTCCGAAAACGGGCAGCCTCAGGAGGAGTTTATCAATCTGATATCGACCTTTTTCCGTACGGTAATACCAGCGAATCAAAAAGACCAGCCCCACCAGGCCCAGAACCATAAAGGGGAAGAACCGTTTGGTAAGATTGCTCGCCGCAATCACAATCTGGGTGGGAAGGGGTAAGGCCTGACCGGCCTCCTGAAACATCTGGGCGAACTTGGGTATCACGAAGACCATGATGATGGAAAGCACCACGATGGTCACCAAAACGATCACCGCGGGATACATCATGGCGTGTTTGATCTTGGACTTGAGGGCCAGGATCTTCTCCTGATAGGTGGCCAGTCTCTTGAGGATCTCGTCCAGATTTCCTCCGGCCTCCCCCGCACTCACCATCTGACAGTAAAGTTCGTCGAAAACCCGGGGGAATTCACGCAGGGATTCGGCCAGGCTGCTTCCCCCCTCCACCGAAGTCTTTATCTTACGGATGACCTCCTGAAAGTAGGGATTTTTTTGCTGGCTGGCCAGGGCCTCCAGGGCCTGAACCAGCGGCAGCCCGGACTCCAGCATGGTGGCCAGCTGGCGGGTGAAGATGGCCAGTTCCTTGCCCCCCACCTTCCTGCGCTGGAAACGGGCCAGGAAGGTCTGTTTCCGCTCGGTGATCTTGACCGGAATGATCTGAAGCCTTCGGAGCCGGGCTTCCACCAGCTTGACATCCGGAGCCTCCATCTCCCCCCGCCGGACCTCGCCCGAAAGCGTCTTCCCCACCCACTGATAGACGGGCATTGTCTTATCTCCCCAGCCAGTAATTGGGAGCTTCCTTCATGATGGTTACGTCGTGCACGTGGCTCTCCCGCAAACCGGCCATGGTGATCTTCACGAAACGGGCCTTGCGCCGCAGTTCCTCTATCGTGCGGCAACCGCAGTAGCCCATACCCGAACGCAACCCCCCCACCAACTGAAAGATCATATTTGAAACCGGACCCCGATAAGGCACCCGGCCTTCGATGCCCTCGGGTACGAATTTGGCCGGTTCACTCTGGCTCTGGCCGTAGCGTTCCCTGGCCGCCTGCCCGCTCATCATGGCCCCCAGCGAACCCATGCCCCGGTACACCTTATAGGTTCGCCCTTCATAAAGGATGGTCTCCCCGGGGGCTTCTTCGGTTCCGGCCAGAAGTGAACCGATCATCACGGCGTGGGCCCCGGCCCCGATGGCCTTGGCAATGTCTCCGGAAAACTTTATGCCCCCGTCGGCGATCACGGGTACACCGTACCTGTCAGCCACCCGGGCGCAGTTATAAATAGCCGTAATCTGGGGTACCCCCACGCCGGCCACGATTCTGGTGGTGCAGATGGAACCCGGCCCCACCCCCACCTTTATGCCGTCGGCGCCGGCCTTGATCAGGGCCTCGGCCCCCTCGGCTGTGGCCACGTTTCCGGCAATTACCTGCGCCTCGGGAAAATGAGCCTTGATGTCCCTTACGGTTTCGATCACGTTCCTGGAGTGTCCGTGGGCCACATCCACCACAATGACATCGCACCCCACCTTAAGGAGGGCTTCCACATGGGCCAGACGATCGGGGCCTACCCCCACGGCCGCTCCCACCCGCAAACGCCCCCACTCGTCCTTGCAGGCGTTGGGATATTTGCGGAGCTTTTCTATATCCTTGATGGTAATAAGACCCTTCAAACAAAAATCCTCGTCCACGATGAGAAGCTTTTCAATGCGTCTTTCGTGGAGGATGCGCTTGGCTTCTTCCAGCGTCACCCCCGGCGAAGCCGTGACCAGGTTCTCCCGGGTCATGACCTCTTTTACCGGGCGCTCAAGGGCGGTCTCAAAGCGGAGATCCCGATTGGTTACGATCCCGAGAAGCTTCTTTTTCGGACCCTCCACCACCGGAATGCCCGAGATTTTGTACTCCTCCATCAAGCGAAGGACCTCCCTTATGGGGGTCTCCGGCCCCACGGTGACCGGATCAAGAATCATCCCGCTTTCGGACTTCTTGACCTTTTCCACCTCCCGACATTGTTCCTCCACACTCATGTTCCGGTGAATGACCCCCAGCCCCCCCTCGCGGGCCATGCTGATGGCCATCCGGGCCTCGGTCACCGTGTCCATAGCCGCCGAAAGGATAGGGATATTGAGTCTGATCTTGGGAGTGATATGGGTTGAAACGTCTACATCCTTGGGCAGAACCTCGGAATAGGCCGGAACCAGAAGTAAATCGTCAAAAGTATAAGCTTCCTCCACCGGAAAGGTCTGCATAAAATCCCCTCCTTTCCTTATATGGGATTTCGATCAAAAAGACAAGAGGAGCCCTTCCAGAAGCCCCCATTCACTGACTATGAGTTCCGAGATCCCCAATCTCCGGGATAGCTCCTGGAAAACCAGAAGACCGGGGAGCGCAATGTCTTCCCTTCCGGGTTCCATGCCCCGCAGACGTTTAAGGCGGGCGAGAGACAAACCCCATAGATGTTCCGTAAGCTCCTCCATTCTGGAGAGCGAAATACGATGACCGTGAAGCCTTTCCGGAAGATAGGTCGTAAGCCGGAGATCGAGCGAAGCCATAAGGCTCGCGCTCCCTCCACACCCTACCAGGAGACCGGCTTCCTGCGGAATGGATAGCCCCGAAAGGGCCCGGGCGATATGGTGTCTGAGTTTCCGGTACTCCTCCCGGGTCAGGGGATAAGCCTTGATGAACCTCTCCTTTAACCGCACCGCTCCCAGGGAAAGGCTGGTGCTCCAGACCTTGCGCCCGTCTTTTACCAGGGAGATCTCAGTGCTGCCTCCCCCTACATCGGCCAGAAAGAAAGGCCCGTCCAGTTCGAGACCGGCCGCCACCCCTTTCAGGGTCAGTTCCGCTTCCTTTTCCGGGGAAACGAGCTCGATCGCAAAACCCAGCTCCTGAGCCCTCAGGAGAAACTCCTCCACATTGCCGGCCTCACGGAAAACCGCCGTGCCCACGGCTTTTACTTCCTGAACCTCGAGCTCCAAGAGATAGGTGCGGAAACCCTCAAGGGCCCTTAGGCCCCGCTCCATGGCTTCGGGGGTGATCCTTCCACTCTCCAGCCCCTCTCCCAGCCGCACATTCACCCGCCGTCTCTCGATCACCCGGAGTCTGCCGTCCTCGAACTTCCCCAGGGCCAGACGAAAGGTCTGTGTTCCCAGGTCAAGCACAGCCCGGGGCGGACGATTTATCCGCTCACAGAGGTCCTTGCCTACCTTGAAGACCAGGCGCTTGTTGCCCGGCAGATAATAGGTCTGCCTGTTTTGAGGGTTGACGAAGATCCTCTCCTTTCCGCGGTGGACCTCGAAGCGTCCGAACCCTCGAATCTCGACCCGTTTGTCCTGGACCAGAGCCTGCGAGAGTTCTTCAAAAAAGGCCTCCACCAGGGCTTCGATGTCCCGCTTGCGCATCTCGGGAAAATGAGCCATTACGCGATAAACCAGATCCTTCCTTTTCATAGCCCCGCCATCCACAGATAAAGAGGAGAGGTCAGGAGGCTTTCCCAGGGAAGCTCTCCCCGCCCCTCAAGGAGGCTTTTCCACCATTTTCCCGGCTTCTTACCGTAGACCAGATGCGGCCGGCCTTTGAGCCCGGCCAGTTTCGCAGCTACCTCCACCGCCCGGGAAAAATTGCCCAGTTCGTCCACCAGACCGAGGGCCCTGGCCCTCTCCCCGGTAAAGACCCGACCATCGGCAATCTTCCGCACTTCTTTAAGTTTCAAGCCCCGTCTTTCGGCCACGGCTCGCATGAATTGTCGGTGGATCTCCGCGAGAGTCTCTTTCAGGAGGCGTTTTTCCTCGGGGCTAGGTGAGCGGTAATAAGAAAGAAGGTCTTTGTAACGCCCGCTCTTCAAAACCACGGGTTCGATCCCCACCTTCTTTAAGAGTTTTTCGAAATTGGGCACCTGGAGGATCACTCCGATACTTCCGGTAATGGTGCCGGGAGAAGCCAGGATCCTGGTCCCTCCGAGGGCCACGTAATAGGCCCCGGAAGCGGCCACCGAACCCAGGGAAACCACCACCGGCTTGCGCTTCGAAACACGTTGGAGCTCCTCATAAAGCTCCTGGGAGGCCCCCACCGTGCCCCCGGGACTGTCGATCCGCACCACAACGGCCTTAATTTCCTTTCGATGTAAAAAATCTTCCAGGATCCGGATCTTGTCATCGGCCTCAGCAATGAGGCCTTTGATCTCCACCACCCCGATAGCCTCTCCAAAGGGTCTCCCCCGGGCTTTAAGGCCCAGAAGGAGCGAAAAGACAAAGATGGTGAGAAAGAAAAATAAAAACAGGCCCCCCAGAAAGGCTAAACCGTATAGGACCCCCCTTTTCATGAAAAGCTTTTAGTGCGCCCTTATTTGTTCGTGGCTTCCTTCAAAAAGGCCCCCAGGGTTACTCCGGTACCCTTCCGGCCCTCGGCGAGTTCCAGATACTCCTGGCGTTCGAGTTCTTCCTGATAGCGCCGGATGGAGAGGGCCAGGCGCTTCTTCTCCGGCTCCAGACGAATGACCTTGGCCTTGATCTGCTGGCCGACCTCAAAAAGCCCCACCGGCGATTTGACCTTCTCCGGTCCGATCTCAGAAACGTGAACCAGCCCCTCAAGCCCCTCTTCTATCTCCACGAAGAGTCCGAAATCGGTCACCTTGGAAACCTTGCCCTCCACCGTAGAACCCACGGGATACTTCTGGGGAGCCGTTTCCCAGGGATTGGGCAGAAGCTGTTTGACGCCCAGATTCAACCTCTCCTTCTCGGGATCGATCTTGAGGACCACCGCCCGCACCATGTCTCCGGCCTTAAACTTTTCCGAGGGATGCGAAAGCCTCCCCCAGGAAAGATCCGAAACGTGTATGAAACCGTCGATCTCCTCCGTAACCTCCACGAAGATTCCAAAGTCCGTGACGGTCTTTACCGGAGCCTCGATAACCGTACCCGGAGGCATGTTCTGAGCCAGGACCTCCCAGGGATTGGGCTCTATCCTTCGTAAACTCAGAGAAAGCCTGCGGTTTTCGGGGTCCACCTTGAGGACCACGGCCTCCACCTGATCTCCCACCGCAAGCATCTCCCGGGGATGCTTGATGCGCTTGGTCCAAGAAAGCTCGGAGATATGGATAAGCCCCTCCACTCCGGGCTCCACCTCCACGAAAGCCCCGAAAGAGGTCAGAGAGACCACCCGCCCCTTGACTCGATCGCCCTCGTGGTATTTCTCCCCCACAGATTCCCAGGGATCCGGAGTAAGCTGTTTGATCCCCAGTTTGATCTTCTCCTTTTCGGGATCAAAGGAAAGGACCTTGACCCGAACCCGATCTCCTTCCCGCAGAAGATCTCCGGGATGCTTGACCTTGCCCCAGGAGAGGTCGGAAACGTGAAGAAACCCCTCCACTCCCCCGAGATCTATGAAGGCCCCGTAGTCCAGAATTCGGGTTACCGTGCCTTCCCGCACCTGCCCTTCCTCAAGACTCTCGAAAAGGGCCTTCTTGCGGGCCTCCCGTTCTTTCTGGAGCACGTTTTTGCGGGATACCACCACGTTCTTTCTCTTCCTGGAGGCCGAAATAATCTCTACCGTAACGGTTCGCCCCACGATTTCATTGGGATCCGAGGGACGTTCAAGATAGGCATGGGAAAAAGGCAAAAAAGCCCTCACCCCTTCGAGTTCCACCGCAAAACCACCCTTTACGGGTTCGATGACATAGGCTTCAAGAGAGGCGCCTTCCTTCTGAGCCTGGAGGATCTTTTCCCAGGCTCTATTTTCCATGAGTCTGGCAAAAGAAAGCCTGACCAGACCATCTTCTCCCCTTACCCGCTCCACCAGGGCCTCTATCCGATCCCCTTCCTTAACCCTCAGGGACCCGTCCGCCCGGCGAAATTCTTCGGTAGGGATGAGACCCTCGGACTTGTAACCGATGTCCACAAAAGTCCAGTCGGGATTGATGGTGATGATCGTGCCTTCTATGATGGAACCCCGGCGCAAGAACTGGGGCTCGGCTTCTGATTTGAGCAATTCTTCAAAGTTTTCCGTCTCCTGCACCTCTACCATTTCGGCCTCCCTGTAAACTTAAAGGACTTTGATGGAGCTTATACCAGAGATAGGGAAAGCCTTCAAGGGCGGTCCCGGGCGAGTCTCTGAAGGATGCTCTCCAGGACCTCTTCCGGGCGGAGATTCGAGGTGTCTATTACCACCGCTCCTTCGGGGATGATCAGGGGGGCCTCCTTCCGGGAGGCGTCCTTTTCGTCCCGGGCCCGGATCCTCCTGAGGACCTCCTCCTCGGAGACCGAAAGGCCCCTGGCTCGCCACTCCAGATACCTCCTGCGGGCCCGCACTTCAGGCGAAGCCGTAAGGAAAAACTTCAGCGGGGCGTCCGGAAACACCACCGAGCCCATATCACGGCCTTCGGCCACCGCCGGCCTTTCCCGGACCAGCTCCCGCAGGATCCCGTTCGCCAGAGCCCTCACCCCGGGCAGGGCCGCCACCTCGGAAACGCGGCTTTCGGTCTCCGGATGGCGGAGCTCTCCGGAAAGGGGCTTTCCGCGAAAGAAGATTTTCAGGCCCTCGGGTTCAAGGGTAAACCGAAGCTCCGGAAGCCGGGCTCTGAGGAAGGTCTCGATTCTTTTCTCCTCCGGCTTATCCAGCAATTCCGGGGCCTCCCTGAGCAAAACCCAGGTGAAGGCCCGGTAAAGGCTTCCGGACTCCAGCAATCCGTAGCCCAGACGGCGGGCCAGCATGCGGGCCACGGTGGTCTTTCCGCTTCCGGCCGGCCCATCGATGGTGATGACTCTGGGCCGGTCCTTCACAGGATCTCCCCCAGGGCCTGGATGAGGGCCCGGTTTTCCTCGGGAAGGCCCACCGAAATCCTCAGGGCCTCCGGGAACCCGTAGGCCTCCATGGAACGCACAATGAGCCCTTTCCGAAGAAGAGCCTCGTAAAGGGGGCGGGCCGGCCGGCCGCACTCCACGAAAAGAAAGTTGGCCTGCGAGGGCAAAGGCCGCAGCCCAAGCCCGGAGAGGGCCTGCGAAAGATAATCCAGACCCTCCCAGGTCAGGCGCCGGGTCCTTTGCAGGTGGCCTTCATCCTCCAGAGCGGCCACCGCCGCCACCTGAGCCAGTAAATTCACGTTAAAGGGTTGACGAATGGCGTTGAGGACCCGGGCCAGATCCTCCGGCATAAGGCCGTATCCCACCCTCAGACCGGCCAGGCCGTAGGCCTTGGAAAAGGTCCTCAGGACCGCCACCGCAAAGCCCCTCCGGAGAAAATCCACACCCCGGACCGCCTGTGGATCACGCACGAATTCTCCATAGGCCTCGTCCAGCACCACCAGGATCTCCGGGGGAAGCGCGCGCAGGAAGGCCTCAAATTCCTCCCCCGAAAGGACCGAGCCTGTAGGATTGTGCGGATGGTCGAGAAATATGACTCTGGTTCGGGGAGTAACGGCCGAAAGCAGACCCTCGAGATCGTGACGGTAATTCTTAAGGGGCACCCTCTTCAGGACCGCCCCGGCCGCGGCCCCGAATTTTTCGTACATGAGGAAAGAAGGCTCACTGAAAAGTATCTCCTCCCCGGGGGACACCAGGGCCTCTATCAGGAGATCGATGACCTCGTTCGAGCCGTTTCCCACCACCACGTTCTCCGGTTTCAATCCGAAGCGACGGGCGATGGCTTCGGCCAGTGCCCGGTTGGAGGCCTCGGGATAACGATGAATATCCTCCAGACTCTTCCGGAGGGCTTTGAGGGCCCGGGGGGAAGGGCCAAGGGGGTTCTCGTTTGAGGCCAGCTTGTAGATCGGCCCTTTAAGGCCGAGCTCCCGTCTCACTTCCTCAAGAGACTTTCCCGGAGGATAGGGCGAGAGCCCGGCCAGCCAGGGTTTGATCCGCATGGACTCAGAGCCCCTCCCGGGCCAGAGCGATGGCCTGATCGATCCGCTTCTGAAGTTCCGCCGGCAGTCCCTCGATCCTCACGTTGAGAAAACCCTGCACGATAAGAGAGGTGGCCTCTTCCTCGGAGAGCCCCCGGGCCATGAGATATTCGATCTCCTCCTGGGCGATCTTACCCACCGCGGCCTCGTGAGACATGTCCACATTGGCGTAATAGGCATCGAGCTGCGGAATGGCCTTGATGGCCCCCTCGTCCGAAAGCATGAGGCCCTGACACTCCAGGTGAGCCTTGATCTCCGGGGCCTTACCGATGAGATGCCCCCGAGCCAGGGATTCCCCGCCGGTACTGACGCTCCGGGAGATGATCTCGGCCCGGGTTCCGGGAGCCTCAAGCGAAACCAGCGCCCCCAGATCCAGGTAAGAGCCCTTGGGAGCCACCACTACGGAGCCGAAGATGGCCCGGGCCCCGGGGCCCACCAGCCGACAGTTGGGCATGCTCTGGATGCTGGCCACCTGGTGGAGCGTGACATAAGTGGAAATGTAAGTGCCCCCTTCCTCCACGATCACCCCGGTTCGCGGACGCACAAACATCTCGTCGGCCCAGTTGTGGATCATGGTGAAGGTGAGTTTCCCGTTCCGTTTGACGTAGAATTCGGAAACCCCGATATGGAAGCCCGAACGCACTCCGGGATGGGTGGTGCAGGCCGTAATGAGGTTCAACTCGGCCCCTTCCTCCACGATGATGATGTTATGAACCTTCTGGGCCACTCCGGGCGTACGAATGTAGAGACAGGTCTGCACGGGATAGATCAATCTGGTTCCGGGAAGTACCCGGATAAAATAGCCGTCGTCGAGGTCTTCCGCCGTGGCCCTGGTGTACTGATCCTTCTCCGCCGGGACCGCCTTCCACCAGTAATCAGCCAGCCAGTCGTACTTCTTGAGGGCCTCGGTGACCGGAAGGAGTTCCAGCCCCTCGGGCAACTTACGGCAGTGCACCACCCGGGCATCCGCCTGCAGGAACTCGCCCTCTTTGGGGGCCTCGGGTTCTATCCCCACCTCCTTCAACCGGGCCCATTCTTCCGGGGTGAGTTCCTCGATCGAACGAGGGATACGCCCTTCCTTGGCCGGCTTAAAATCCTCAATCCTGGGTTCTATTCTTCTATCCTTCTCAGACATGATATACACTCCTCATAACCGTGTTTTTGAATTCCCTCAAAGATTTCCTGAGGGTTTCCCTGACAGTAAATGGTTCCATCGATCATGACATATCCCAGATCGGCCGGGACGAACTGTAAAATGAAACCGGTATGGGTGATGATGAGGCCGCTTTTGGTCCGGGGCCGATGGGTGTCCTTCTGGAGGAGTCTCCGGATCATCCTGCCGATGACCTGGAGATTTTCCATGTCCACTCCGGATTCGGGTTCGTCCAGCAGAACCAGTTCGGGATCCTGGATGAGGAGCTGCAAAAGTTCACTCTTCTTGAGTTCTCCCCCGGAAAAACCGCGGTTGACATCCCTTTCCAGGAAACTTTCGAAGCCGAACTCCCGGGCCAGTTCCTCGATCTTCACACCGTTTTCCTTGGCACAGAGTTTGAGCATTTCCCGCAACTTTACCCCCCGGATGGTGGGCGGACGCTGAAACATGATCCCTATGCCCCGCTTGGCCCTCTCATACGGCGGAAGCCGGGTGATGTCCTCCCCTTTGAAGATGATCTGTCCGTGTCGCACCCTGTAGGCGGGAAAACCCATGATGGTCATAAGGAGGGTGGTCTTCCCCGAACCGTTTCGTCCGAAAAGAGCGTGTGTCTCTCCCCTGGGAATGGTGAGACTGACCCCTTTGAGGACCTCCTTGCCCTCCACCTCTACCCACAGGTCCCTGATCTCAAGCAAAGCTTCTTTGGCCATCGAATTCTCCTTTTTGTGGAGTATATCTATCTAAATAATAAAGTTTGGTGTTTCCTCTGTCAAGCGGAAGGTGTTCGAGATCAAAGATATATGCAGGATAAACTTTTGCCAAGAACCGGGCTTTGGGGTTTAATCAAATCCGGAAAAAAATCCCGGGAGGCTGTTATTCACTGGTCGCGCTGGCTGGAAATCGACCTCCAGGCCCTGAGGGCCAATCTGAAAGCCCTCCGAGAGCTTCTGCCGGAAAATACGGCCGTGCTTGCGGTGATCAAAAGCGAGGCTTACGGGCACGGCCTGGAGGAGGTGGCCCGGGTCCTTTCTCAGGAAGGGGTCTACGGTTTCGGACTCTCGGAACCCGAAGAAGCCTTTCGTCTGAGGAAGGCCGGTCTGGCCCTGCCCCTTATCCTCCTTTCGGGTTTTGAGCCCCACTGGCTTCCCGAAATCCTCCGGTTAAGGCTTATTCCGGCCGTAACCTCCCTAGGTATGCTGGAGAGCGCGGCCGATTTTACCCGTAGAAAGGGGGTCTCCCTTGAAATCCATCTCAAGTTCGATACCGGGATGCATCGTTTAGGACTCGAGCCCGAAGACCTTAAGAAAGCCCTCGAAATCCTCAGGGATAACCCTCAGCTGAAAGTCACGGGGCTCATGACCCATCTGGCCTGCGCCGAACGCCCGGAAGATCCGCTGACCCGGAAACAGCTGGCTCTCTTCCAGCGTCTCAGGGCCTCGATATCCCGGAGTCTCCCCTCCATCCGCTATTTTCATGCGGCCAATTCCGCGGGTATCATTTTCCTTCGGGGGGCTGGGGGGAACCTGGTCCGCCCCGGAATCGGCCTTTACGGAAGTTACCCCTCCTTCAGGGCCAGGGCCCGTGTTAAACTTAGACCCGTCATGACCCTCAGGGCCCGAATTCTTGAACTCAGAAACCTTAAGGCCGGGGAGCCCCTGGGCTATGGCCCCCTTTACCGGGCCCGTAGTCCCCGTCGCATAGCCCTGGTTCCGGTGGGCTATGACGACGGTTATCCCCGAAGTCTCAGCAACCGGGGGTTCGCCTGGTTGAGAGGCCGCCGGGTCCCGGTGGTGGGAGCGGTTTCCATGCGCTGTCTCTGCCTGGATGTCACGGAAGTCGAGGGCGTCCGGGCCGGGGAAGAGGTCATCCTGCTCGGCGGTCCGGAGGAGGAAGTCCCGGTGGACGAACTGGCCGAACTGGCCGGCACCATAAGCTACGAAATCCTCTGCGCCCTGGGTCGGCGCCTCAGACGGGTCTTTCGCGATGTTTAACATTGGCTTTCCCGAACTGGTGGTCATCTTCATCGTGGCCCTGGTGGTGGTAGGGCCGGAAAAACTTCCAGAAATGGGCCGGGCTCTGGCCCGACTGGTGGTGGAATTCAGGCGAGCCACCGAGGAACTGAAAAGAGAGCTGGCCCTGGATGAAATCGAAGAGGCCCGGGAGGAGTTCACGGCCCTGAAAAAGGAAATGAAGGAGCCCTCTGAAAATGCTCCGTCGTCATCGGGATCTTCCCTGTCTTCCCCTTGAAGTTCACCTGGCCGAACTCCGAAAGCGCCTGCTCGTCTGTCTGGCGGCTCTTTTCACCTGCTGGTGTCTTCTTTTCTATTTCTTCCCCCGGCTAACTCCCTTTTTCCTCTGGCCCTATAGCCGGGCCATGGGAGAAGAGCGTCTGAAACTGGTCTTCACCACCCTGCCCGAGGCCATCATGGCCGCGCTGAAAGCCACCTTTTTCCTGGCCCTGACCCTGACCCTCCCCCTTCTGGTTTATCAGGCCTGGGGCTACATCTCTCCGGGGCTTTTTCCCGAGGAAAGACGCTTCGGAAAGCGGATCCTGATCCTCTCCTTCTTCCTCGTGGCCCTGGGCGTGGCCCTGGGTTATTTTGTCTGGCTGCCGGTCCTCCTCAAGTTCTTCCTGAGCTTCGGATATGCCCATTTTGAAGCCCATCTCCGGCTCCAGAACTACCTCTCCTTTCTGGGAAAAACGCTCCTCATCTCGGCCCTTGCGGCCGAGATTCCCCTGGGGGTGGCCCTCCTGGTCAGGGTCAGAGTCCTTTCCCGCAAGCTCCTTCAGCGCAAAAAGTGGTACTTCATGGGAGGGCTTTATCTCCTGGCGCTCTTTCTGGTCCCCGGAGATTTTCTTTCTCAGATTCTTCTCTTTCTGAGCTTTTACCTTCTTTTAGAGTTGGGCTTCCTTTTGGCTAAAATTATTTGAAAAAATTGAATTTTAACCTTTTGCTCGCCAGAATGAACAGGTAGAGCCAGAAGTTGCCCTTTTACCTTTTTGACCTACAGGAAGTCCGGGAGTATATATGTTAAAAAAATTTAAACAAGGAGGAGGGTCATGCGTAGATGGATAGCTATGTTAGGGGCTGTGGGTCTGATGTTGGGCGTTTACGGGGTTGGCCTGGGCAACTGCGACAAAGGGCCGGAAGTCATCAAACTGCCTTCCCCCAAGATGAAAAAGACCACCGTTACTTTTTCACATCACAAACACCAGGAAGTCCTCAAGGGTAATTGTGGGGAATGCCACCATGGCCGTACCGCGGACTGGAAGCAGGTCCCCTATAAAGAGGGCATGAAGATCGAGAAATGTGAGACCTGTCACAACAAGCAGCACCCCAACAAGAAGCTTAACTCGGTCAAAAAGGCCATGCATGTCAACTGTAAAGGCTGTCACAAGGCCATGAAGAAGGCCGGAAAGAAGACCGGTCCGGTCAAATGTAAGGGGTGCCATCAGAAGTAAGTTTTACAGAAATAATTTCAAAGCTTTAAATAAAGAAGGGGGATTTTTCCCCCTTCTTTTTTAAAGTCTTTTCCGGTCTTGTCCTTCTCCCAGAATATTGTTACTCTAATATGTTAAATAAATTAAGCCTTTTTCAGGGAGGATTATATGTCAGATAGGTTGAAAAAGGTGGTCCCTGAAAAGGATGAGCCCGTATTTCCCATTGGCGTGGCCGCCAGGATTCTGGGAGTCAACCCCCGGACTCTAAAGATTTATGAACAGGAAGGCCTGGTTAAACCGGTCAAAAAGGGCAACAAAAGATACTTTTCTTACAATGACATCGAATGGCTCAAATGTTTACGATCCTTCATTCACGAGGAAGGGATAAGTATCCCGGGAATAAAAAAACTTTTAGAGCTTACCCCCTGCTGGGTAATCAAAAATTGCCCGGAGGAGGTGCGGAAGGAATGCACCGCTTACCGGGACAAATCCAAGCCCTGCTGGCAACTGGTAAACTCAGCCTGCAAAAAGATGCAAAAATGTGAAACCTGTGAGATCTATCTCCGGGATAAGGAGTATCTCCTTAAGAAAGAAAGGGAATCGGAATCCTGATTATTCCGTCCTGGGGGGTACGGGAAGCGGTGGAGGGGTGGGAAGCTCTTCCGCCTGAGGTTTGACCACCGGAGGTGCCTTTTCCATCAGGGAAGCCCTGGTTTTCTGAGACGAAAGATAAGTCAGGAGAAGAGAATTAGCAAAGAAAAGCACCGCCAGTAAAG
>JALWCD010000024.1:0-14527 GCA_027036915.1 Thermodesulfatator sp.
CCCCTGAGGTTGAGGATTCCCGTGCGTTTCGAACTGCACTAGTCCGGCTTTTTGATCTCTTTTTCCGGCAGGGGAACGGCATCCATTACGCATCTGAACCCTACCTCCTCGAAGGCCTCCCAGGGCATACGCCGAACCGGAGCCAGAGCCGAAATATCGGAAGCTTTGTGAGATTTGACCCCGCTGATAAGAACCACCCGGCTTTCGGGTGAGGGCACAAGGGTCTCGAGCACCCACTCTCCGAAATGTGAACTCAGGCCCCGAATCCCCAGGGAATTGGGGGCCATCTCCATCACGCTAAGGGGAAGCTCGAAATGTCGGTAAAAGGTTTCCGGAAGTTTCTGGGAGGGATTCTCCAGACCCCGTCCTTCGGTTACGGCGTAAAACCACTCCACCTTGGTAGGCAAACGCTTTCCATAAAACCTGGCATAAGCCCGCGCTCCCTGAGCCGTAACCCGCACCACCGGACAGGAGGCGTGCATGGAATCTTTGAGGACGAACTTTCCTCCCTCATATACAATGGGTTCGTAGGTCTTGCTTATCTTCCCCAGATAAAGCCAGATATCTTCCCCCTCCTTCACCACTCCGTCTTCCACCCGGATGCGGGAAAGGACGCTATTCAGGAAGTTTACATACTGATAATTGGTAACCGGATAGGAATCCATGTAAAAGGGGTTAAGATGGACCGTAAGCCCCCGGTCGCCGAAAAGTCCCGGAGGAATCTTTACCTCTCCTCCGGGAAGGAGTTTCATCACCGCTCCGTCTCGGGAGGTCATCTCGGCTGGAAGGTTTGCCGGCAGAGAAGCGTAAGGTTTTGGAGACGGTCTTTCATGGGACTCCCGGTTCGATCTCTGATAAAAAATTACCCCCACCAGGGCCACAAAAAGTAGAAAAAGCCCCAAAAAGATCCCGATATGGGTCCGGGGAGGAAGTCTTCTGGCGGGAGAAGAGCGCCTGATGGTCATTAGATCCCGCAGGGCCTTTTCCATCTCCTCCACGCTGGAGAAACGCTTCTGGGGGTCCTCCTCGGTGGCCCGCCGGATGATACGATCCAGAGCCTTGAAAAAGGGCGTCTTGGGATCCTTAAGGCCTACCTGGCGAAAAGGGGGTTCCCCGGGGGCGATTCGGCCGGCCACGGCCTCGTAAAGTATCTTTCCCAGGGCGTAAATATCGGCCCGTTGATCCGTACCTTTGAAATCCAGGAATTGTTCCGGAGCCATGTAAGCCGGCGTGCCCTTGATCTCCAGGGAGGTGGTGATGGACTCCATCCTGATGGAGCGCGCCAGGCCGAAATCCGCGATTTTGGGAATTTCTCCGTCAAGAAGGATGTTTTCCGGTTTGAGATCCCGATGAAAGATCCCGGCCCGATGGATGGCCTTGACCCCTTCTAACACCGGAAAGAAATACTTCTCTATCCAGAGCCGGGTTTCCTCCTCCAGAGGGTAGAAACCCTCTTCGCGCATGGTGCTTCGCAGGGTGCGCCCGGGGATGTATTCCAGCACCAGATATTCCAGCTCAACCTCTCCTTCCGGAAGTTTAACCCGAGCCTTATCGTAATCGTAAATCTGTATCACGTTGGGATGGCGGATCTGGACCATGGTTTCCACTTCCTGGCGAAACCGGCGCAGGGCGTTTTCCAGCTCCTCGGGATCGTCGACGAAGGTCTCCAGCCACTCCCGGGAAATAATCTTAAGAGCCACGTCCCTTTTGAGATTGACCTGGTGGGCCCGATAGACCTCTCCCATTCCTCCCCGGGCCACAAATTCCAGAATGACCCATTTGCCGTTAAGGACGGTCCCTATAGGTAAAAGCGGGGGCTTTTTGTTTTCGGACATCCTATTCCCCTATCCGAACCACAATTACGGTTACATTGTCCTTTCCGCCCCGGGCCAGGGCGGCCTCCACCAAAACCTCGCATACCAGATCCAGCGGATTTTCCAGAAGGATCTTTCGAATCGTCCCGGGAGGGACCAGGTCGTGCAGACCATCGGTGGAAAGAAGATAAAGATCGCCCTTGTGTACCCGTAAGGGAAAACAACGCACCTTCTCGTAGCCTCCCCCCAGGGCCTGGGTAAGGATGTGTCGGTAACGGCTGGTTCGGGCCTCTTCCTCGGTCATTTCTCCGGCCTCTACCATTTCCTGAACCAGGGTGTCGTCAGTGGTGAGCTGATCCAGATCCTCCCCGCGCAGACGGTAAATGCGGCTGTCTCCCACGTGGGCGATGAAGCCCTGTTTTCCCCGGAGCACCAGAACCGAAAGCGTGGTGCCGAACCCCTCGCTTTCAGGGTGACGCTCTTCGTAAACCAGAAGTCTCCGCTGAACCTCCTCCACACACCTTTCAAGATGACGGAGGAGGCTTGCCGGCCGGAGACGGTAAAGCAGGCGTTCTCCCGTGGAAAGGGGAGAAAAATAAAGTTCTTCCAGATACTGACACGCCAGACGACTGGCCAGATCCCCGGCCGGATGCCCTCCCATACCATCGGCCACAGCCCAGAGACTACCCAGCACCGGATGTGCTCGATCCGCTATCAGGTAATAGTCCTCGTTGCGCTTCCGTTTCAGACCGATGTCCGTACGGACACAGTAGCGATACTTTAACATTCCTTTCAAAATACCAGACTCAAATTCCTTCCGCCATCCCCGAAAGATCTTTAAGGAACAGAAAATCAATTTCCATAGCTTTTGTCCATTCTTCTCTTGACAAACAGAAAAGTTTTGCTATTCCATTCTTTGCAAAAGAAAAACAATAAAAGGAGGGAACCATGAGGGAGGGATTTGTTTCGGTACTGGATCTTAGGCCCGGAGAAAAGGGGCGGGTCCAAGAGATACTTTCCGGCCGGGGATGGGGAAAGGAAAGCCGTAGAGGCCAGGGATGCAGGTCCCGGCATGGGGAACGGTATCGTGGAGGACGTGGCTGTGGTCGAAGTGGGGGCTGTACGGAACGATTGCTCGAGGTTCTCGGGGTTTATCGGGGCCAGATACTGGAGGTGGTTGAAAATCGGGGGTGCGGGCCGGTGGTGCTCCGGGTGGGCGATAGTCGTTTCATTCTCGGACGTGGCCAGGCCGCCCGTATACTGGTGGAAAAACTCCAGAAAGGAGGTGAGGCATGAGGCTTTCGGAGGTGAACCCCGGAACCAGGGTCAGAATCCTTAAACTTGGCCGACAGGATCCGGCCCTTAAGAAACGACTTCTCGACATGGGAGTTCTTTCCGGAGAGCCCGTTACGGTGGAAAGGGTGGCCCCGCTGGGAGATCCTCTGGAGATAAGAATCAGGGGTTATCGGCTCTCCCTCCGTAAAGAGGAGGCCGCTGAAATTACGGTGGAGGTGCTCTCATGAGGCGGGAAGTGGTGGTGGCGGTAGCCGGAAATCCCAACACCGGAAAGACCACCTTCATAAACGCCCTTGCGGGAACCAGGCTCCGGGTGGGCAACTGGCCCGGAGTCACGGTGGAGAAAAAGGAGGCTCGCCTGAAGTTCGACGGAACGGAGGTCCGCCTGGTGGATCTTCCCGGAACCTACAGCCTGAGCCCTTTCAGCACGGAAGAGATCATCGCCCGCGACTTCCTCGTTAAGGAAAAACCAGACGTGGTTCTGAATGTGGTGGACGCCACCAACCTTGAAAGGAATCTATATCTCACCTTTCAAATTCTTGAAACCGGAAGGCCCCTGGTCCTGGTTCTCAACATGTACGACGAGGCCCGGAAACGAGGGCTCAGGATTGATCTTGAAAAACTGGAGCGATTGCTTGGGGTTCCGGTGGTGCCCACGGTGGCGGTAAAAGGCGAGGGCGTAAGGGAGGCTCTTGAGACCGCGATAAGTAAGGTCCGGGATCCAGAACCCTCTATCTCGTCCCCGCGTTACGGTGAGGAGGTGGAAAGAGCCATTTCGGAACTTGAAAACTGGCTCCTTGAAAAGGGTACGCCGGCCCTCGGGAAGTATCCTGCCCGGTGGCTGGCCATAAAGCTCCTTGAGGGCGATCACGAAATGATGCGGGAGGCTGGCCTTGAGGAACTTCCGGGGCTTTCGGGGGTGGAACACCTGCGTTCGGCCCACGGTGACCCCGCCGAGATCCTGGCCGAGACCCGGTATGCCATGGCCGCGGGAATCGTACGGGAGTGCGTAACCCGCAAAGAGATCCGTCCGGATCTCTCGGAAAAACTCGACCGCATCTTTCTTAACCGATACCTAGGGCTACCCGTTTTCCTTGTGGTGATGTGGCTGATCTTCAAAATGGCCTTTGATCTTTCCGCGCCCTTTGTGGACTGGCTGGACACCCTCGTTGCCGGGCCTCTGAACGAGACCCTGGCCTGGGCTCTACGGCTGGTTTTAGCTCCGGAATGGTTCCAATCGCTTGTGCTCGATGGCGTGCTGGCCGGGATGGGCACGGTGGCGGTGTTTCTACCGGTTATCTTCGCCATGATGTTCCTCATCACCTTCCTTGAAGGAAGCGGCTATCTGGCCCGGGCGGCCTTTGTGATGGATCGAGCCATGCACCTCGTGGGACTTCACGGCAAAAGCTTCATTCCCCTCCTTCTGGGATTTGGCTGCAATGTGCCCGCAATCTATGCCACCCGGGTGCTTGAGTCCCGAAGGGACCGCTTGCTTACGGCCCTTCTCGCTCCGCTCATGTCCTGCGGGGCCAGGCTTCCGGTCTACGTGGTTTTTGCCGGGGCCTTCTTCGGGGCCCGGGCCGGAACAGTGATCTGGTCTCTCTACCTGGTGGGAATAACCGCCGCCCTCCTGCTGGGAAGTATCTTCCAGAGACTTCTACTCAGGGGAGAGTCGTCATTTTTTGTAATGGAGCTTCCGCCCTACCGGCTTCCGGGAGTCAAATACCTTCTCATTCACACCTGGGAGAAAACGCGGCATTTCGTGGTTAAGGCCGGGACTTACATTCTGGCCATCTCGGTGGTGGTCTGGCTCCTGCTTCACCTTCCGCCGCAGGCCAGAACTCTTGAGGAATCCTATCTAGGGCGCGCTAGCAAAGCGGTGGCCCCGGTATTTGCTCCGCTCGGTTTCGGCAACTGGGAGGCCGCGGCTTCGCTTATTACGGGTTTTCTGGCCAAAGAGGTGGTGGTGAGCACCATGGGAGAAATTTACGGGCTCGGCGAGGAGACCGGAGGCCTATCGAGCGAGGGCTTTCCAGGGGAGAGCTGGCGGAAGGCCCTTCTTGAACTGCCCCGGGCGTTCCTGGAAGCCGGCCACAATCTTATCGCCGGGATATTCCCCGTAAGCCTCAAGCCCGAGGAAGCCGAGGCCTCGCTTCTTGCAAGTATAAGGAAAGCCTTTGATCCCCTCTCGGCCTACGCCTTCATGGTCTTCGTCCTGCTTTACATGCCCTGTATGGTGGTCCTTGCGGCCTTCTACGCGGAGTTTCGCAGTTTGCGCCTGGTCGTTCTCATGGTGTCCTCTCACTTTCTTCTGGCCTACACGCTGAGCCTTTTCCTTTATCAGGTCGGAAAATTCCTGGCCTATGGAGGATAGAGGATGAGCGGTACGGATCTGATCTTCGGGGGTCTTACAGTGCTGACCTTCTTGGCCCTTGGGCGAAAGCTCCGGCGCTCCCTGAAAGAGGGAGGTTCGTGTGGGCAATGTTCCGCTACCCGGTGCCCGTTCAGGAAAACCTAAAATTTTTTTTAGTAAATGATGCAAAAGAGAAACAATAAAATAAAGGGAGGTGACGGAAATGAAAGTCCTGGTCGGCAGTATTCGATGGCTGGTGATGATCTGGGGGCTTGTCTGCGGGCCGCTCCTGGTGGAGGGGCTCTGGGCCCTTTCCCCCGAGGTGGAGGAGTTAAAAAGGATTCTAAAGGAGGTGGTCGCGGAGAACCGGAGGCTTGCCGAGAGGGTCTCGGAGCTTGAACGGCGCCTTGCGGCGTACGAAAAAAAGTCTCCCAAAAAGGTCGAAACTTTTCGGGAAAAGCCCTGGTATGAGCGAATCGAGGTGGGGCTTTTGGCGGCCGGTCTTTTTCAGTCCGCTATCGGGGTGGACAAGGAACTGGCCAACCTTCACGCCCACGGGGGAAGGGAGCCCGCCGGTCGGGCGGACATGATAATGCACGATGAAAACAAGGCCTATGCCGCCGCGGCGGTGGATCTAAGCTTCTCCGCTGAGTTTTCGGACAGGGAGCGGGCCTATGTCCTCCTCGAGATGGGCTCCGGTAAGAATCCGGAATCCGAGATCCCGAGTTTTTCCGGGATCGTGGATGAGGCCCTTTCCATGGTGCCGGTGGAGACCGACGACGGTGATGTGCGGGTGAGCGAGGCCTGGTTTGAAAGGGAATGGCCCCTCGGGAACGGAAGATTCCGCTTCCGTTTCGGAAAGATTGACATCACCACCGAGGTGGACCAGAACACTTACGCCAGTGACGAGAACGCTCAGTTTATGAGTCCGGCCTTCGTGAACAATCCGGCGGTGGAATGGGCCTCTTATAGCTTCGGGGTGGCGGCAAGCTACGAAACCGAAAACTGGGCCCTCACCCTGGGCTATGAGGATGCGGACTCGGGCTGGGATAATCTTTTCGATTATCCCTTCCTGGTGGCGCAGTTCGCACTGAGTCCTCGCCTTTTCGGGCGCCCCGGAAACTATCGGTTTTACGTATGGTATCAGGGTGAAAAACACCTCTCCTGGGAGGAACTCGAGGACTACCTGGCCGGCAAAATCAGCCGTCCGGAAAACGAGGATCCGGCCTGGGGCTTCGGGGTCTCCTTCGATCAGGAGCTGATGGAGGGGCTGGGAATGTTTCTGCGTTACGGCTACCGAGGGAACGATCTGGTGGGCTACGCGTACTATGACGAAAATGGTTTCTTCGATCTCCACGCCACGGACTTCTCTTACGGTTTCGATGAAGTTTTAACAGCGGGGCTTTCGGTTTCCGGAGAATTCTGGGGACGTCCCGGAGACGAAATCGGCCTGGGATTGGCAGTTTTCTTCTTGAGAGAAGAATATCGGGATTACTGGGAAGGGAAGGGAGTTTACGCCTCTCGTCTGAACGGGGACCCTCTCGAGCGTTCCCTGAGGACCGAAAATGAATATCATTTCGAAATCTACTACCGTTTTCAGCTCCATGAATCTCTGGCTTTGACCCCTGATTTTCAGTATACCTGGAATCCGGCCGATCTCGGGGACGACGGGTTCTGGGTCTTTAGTCTTCGGGGAGTTTGGGAATACTGAGACTTTGGCTTGACGGGATAAAAAATTGAGGTAGTTATAGAGCAAACGGTCTCCGGGTGCCCCGAACCTCAAGGGTTTCGGGGTTAAACGGGAAGCCGGTGAGAATCCGGCGCTGGCCCGCAACCGTGACCGGGGACGAAAGCCGCTGGGAGTCGGTTCTTTAAGCCGGCTCCCCGCCCGGGCGCTCAAGGGGCAGAAGCCCCGAGGGTTCCCGGGCGGGCCTGCCGGAAGCAAGGTTCCGGCAGGCGACAGGCCACTGGGTGGGCCACGGGCGAGAAAGGCCCGTAGGTCGCCCGGGAAGGCGCGGCGAGTAGGACGATCCGGAAGCCGGGATACCGGCCCGGAGGCCGAAGAAGGGAGCGGAGCTTCGAGGCTAACTGCTCCGTTCCCGAGCGGAGAATGGGCCTCCGGGCGGAAAGCCCCGGGGCCGTCCCTCGGGAACTCCCCTCGAAGCTCCCTCCTTCGGAAAAATTTTGCGAAGGAGGGAGGCTTATGCGGCGAATCTGTTTCTGGGTTTTTGCGGTCTTCTTTTTCGGCCTCTTTTTTCCGGCCCTGGTCTTGGCCCAGGGAGGGACAGAGGCCGGCGAGGTGGTGGTCACCGCCACGCGGGTCGAAACCGACGTAAGGCACCTTCCGGATTCCGTAACGGTGGTCACTTCGGAGGAGATAGACCGGCGGGAGATCCAGGGGCTTTATCAGGCCCTGGAGGGATACCCCTCCATCTCCATCAAGCACAACGGCTGGCTGGGACAGTGGGGCTACCTCAGGCTCAGAGGCGGCAAAAGCGAGCACACGGTGGTCCTTTTCGACGGGGTACGGATCTATGACCCCTCCTACACCGCAAACGACTTCGGGGACCTCTGGTCCTGGTTCGATGCGGAAAACTTCGAGCGCATCGAGATCGTGCGCGGCCCCCAGAGTGCCCTCTACGGTTCGAACGCCATGAGCGGGGCGGTAAACCTCATTTCCCGCAAGGGGGGCGGCCCCTTCGAGGCCCGTCTCAAGGCCGGCTACGGACGGTACGAGACCTGGCGGGGGACAGGCTATGTCAAGGGCTCGGCCGGGCCGGTGGGATATTTCCTGGGACTTTCCGGAGTGAACACCGACGGTCTTTACCGGGACGACGAATTCCGGCAGACCACCGTGGACCTCAACCTGAACACCCGCCCCTTCTCCGGACGCTCCGGGGCTCTGGGAACCCTCAAACTGGACTATACCCTGCGTTATTCCTACGGGTATCTCAATTACCAGCAATGGGACTGGACAAGCTTCAAAGCCTATAACGACCCCCATGCCGAACGCCGTCAGCAGATCCAGATCCACCACTTCACCATCTCCGGGGAGATCCTCCCCTGGTGGAAGAGTCGTCTCACCCTGGGCTATCACCTGACACGCCGGGACTATCTGGATCGGGACGACGGTATCCTGGGATACCGGCCCGACGGTTCCGCGGTCACGGACAGCTACTGGGACGGTTTTTATCGCGGCCGGGTCTATCCGGTGGTCTTTCAGAACGATTTTCACCTCCGGGAATGGGGCATCCTCACCGCCGGGGTGGAATACTACGAGGAAAAAGCGGACTTTTTCAGCGCCTCCTCCTGGGGCACCAAGGATTACGACGACGAGGTGCATACCACCTCCTACTTCGCCAACCTGTTTTTGACCCTGCTTGAGGACCGGCTGGCCGTAAACCTGGGCGGCCGCCTCGACGACCACCAGGAGTTCGGTACCCACTTCACCTACAAGCTCGGGGTGGCCTACTTTCTGACCGAGACCCTCAAGATCAAAGGAAACCTCGCCACCGGCTTCCGGGCTCCCTCGCTTTTCAACCTTTATGATCCGCGTTACGGCAACCCGGATCTTGATCCGGAGGAGAGCACCGGGGGCGACGTAGGCCTGGAGCAGGAACTTTTCGGGGGCAAATTGCGCTGGGCTCTCACCTGGTTCAACACCCATTACGAGGAGCGCATAAGCTTCAATTACGCCACCTGGCGCTACTACAACTCCGGCGGCGGGGTGGCCACCGGGCTTGAGGCCGAGTTCGAAGCCCGACCCTACGAATGGCTCGCACTTTCAGTGAATTACACCTACACCGAAGGACAGGAGGACGACACCGAAAACCTGGCCCTGGTTCCTCATCATCAGCTCGGGGCCCGGGCCACGGTGAAGTGGCGGAAATGGACCTTAAACCTTTACTATAAATATGTAGGAAAGCGCCCGGCCTACGACCATGAGCACATGATCCCGGACTACAGCCGGGTGGACCTTACCGGAAGCTACGCCGCAAACGAACGCCTGACCTTCTTCTTCCGCGTGGAAAACCTCTTCGATACGGACTACGAATGGGGCGCGGGGTATCGAGCGCCGGGCTTTACCCTTTTCGGAGGGCTCAAGATCAGGGCCTTTTGAGCCGTGGGCTACACTTCCTCCCCCACCCAGCCCCACACCTCCTCATACCCGGGGCGGGCTTTCTGCCCGCCCCGGGGTTTTTTCCTTAAAACTTCCTGGAGATTCCGGCCTGTTTCAAGACCGCATTGGCGGTATGGCGGGATTTAAAGGAACTATGATTCTCTACTATACTACCACAGGGACTGAGCTTGGAGCGCTGGAGGAGGCGGCAAGGGAGCTTGCGCGGCAGGGGATACGCCTGCCCCTCCGGGTCCTTTTCCGGGAGACGGTCCCCGGACCGGGGGAGCTTTCCGCACTTTCCCGTAAGGCCCGGGCCTTGGTGCTTCTTCCCCACGGAGGCCCGGAAAGCCTTCCCGGCCTTGAGGTGCTCCTTGAGAACTTCTCCGGCGAAATCGTCCATGTCCAGCCGGTTTCCGGAAGTCCGGCGGACCTCGCCCTGGTGGAGGAGCATGCCCGGCCCCGAAACGAGGCCTTTGAGAAACGGGTAAGGTATCTCTCCTACGGAGGGCCGGAAAACCTCAAAAACTTCTGCCTTCAGCTCCTCTCGGAACTGGGGGAGAAGGTGCCGCCTCCCGCCCCTCCGAAAAGACCTCCCTCGGAGGGGATCTGGCATCCCGCGGGCGGCTTTTTCCCGGATCTCGAGGGCTACCTTTCCTGGCTCAAAGGGTATCTCGGGGAAAGACGCTCCCTCGTGGGGATCTGGTTCTATCAGGGCTACTTCGTGAACGGAGATCTCGCGCCGATCTCCGCCCTGGTCGAGGAACTCGAAAGGCGGGGTCTTGCGGCGCTTCCGGTCTTCCACCGGCGTTTCGTGGCCGAAGGCGAGGGGCTTTCCCCGAACCGGGTGGCCGAAGCCTTCTTCAAAAAAGAAGGTCGGCCCGTGATCTCCGTCCTCATCAACCTTCAGCCCTTTTCTCACCGGCTGCTCTGGCCGGAGACCGGGGAGATCTACCCCTGCCTCGGAGTGCCCGTGGTGCACGGGATCGTGAGTTTCTCCGAGCCCGAAGCCTGGAGGGAGTCGCCGGCGGGGCTTTCCCCGCTTGAGGTCTCGATATCCGTGGCCCAGCCCGAGTTCGACGGAGTAATCGTCTCCCGGGTGGTGGCCGGAAGACGCACCGGAGAGGTCTCGGAGATCCTGGGGGTTCCGGTGCCGCGGCTTTCCCCGGTGGAGGAGGGGATCAGGGCCGTGGTCGAGGAGGCCGCGGCCTGGGTCAGACTGCGCGAGACTCCGCCGGAGAAACGCCGCCTCGCCATCGTCCTCCACCACTACCCGCCCCGGGAAGACCGCCTGGGTTGCGCCTTCGGGCTCGACAGCTTCGCCTCCGTGGCCCGGCTGCTTGAGCGCCTGGCCCGGGAGGGCCTGCAGGTGGAAAAACTCTACGGGCCCGAGGAGCTCGCGGAGGCCGTAAGACATTCCCAGATTTACGACACCCGGTATCTCTCCCCTCAGGAGATCCGCTGGCGGGCCGCGGTGCGCTGGCCGGCCGAGGCCTTCCGCCCCCACTACGAAAGGCTGCCGGAGGATACCCGCCGCAAACTTGAAAAATACTGGGGCCCTTTCCCCGGAGATTTTCTGGTTGAAAACGGTGAATTCCTTTTCTCCGGGGTGTGGAACGGAAGCATCTTCATCGCCCTTCAGCCCCCGCGCGGGAAGATCGAAAGGCTCACCTCCGGAGCCATCCACGATCCCGACCTTCCCCCGCCTTATCATTATCTGGCCTTTTACGCCTGGCTTCGGGAGGAATTCCGGGCGCACGCGGTGGTCCACGTGGGCAAACACGGAACGCTCGAGTGGCTTCCGGGAAAGGCCGTGGGGCTTTCGGAGGGGTGTTTCCCGGCCGCGGCTCTGGGGCCGCTTCCCAACCTCTATCCCTACATCGTGAACAACCCCGGAGAGGGCACCCAGGCCAAGCGTCGCAGTCACGCGGTGATCGTCTCGCACCTTCCCCCGGCCAGACAGAAGGCCGGGCTTCACGGTCCCCTGGCCGAACTCTCCGAACTTCTTTCCGCATACCGGGAAACCGCCGCGGAGAACCCCGCCCTGGCTCGATCCCTCCGGGAAAAAATCCTCGCTCTCGTTCGCCAAGAGGAACTCTTTGCCGAGATCGGGGGTTCTCCAGAGGAGGCCGAGCGCGATCCCGAGGGGTTCCTTCTTCGGCTCCACGAGTACCTGGAGGAGGTGGCCGAGACCTACATCAACCGGGGACTTCACGTGCTAGGGGTACCTCCGGAAGGCGAGGCCCTTTCGGAGACCGTCTCCGCCATCCGGCGTCGTACGGAGCTTCCGGAAGCCCGCCTCCGGGAACTTCTTTCCCGGGCCACCGAGGAGATGGACCATCTTCTTTCCGGACTTTCGGGAGGCTTCGTCCCGCCCGGGGCTTCGGGAGCCGTGACCCGCGGGGCGGTGGAGGCCCTGCCCACCGGGCGCAACTTTTACAGCGTGGATCCCCTGAGGGTTCCCTCGCGAGAGGCTTTCGAGCGGGGAAGACGCCAGGCCGAGGCCCTGCTCGAACGCCACCTTCGGGATCACGGCCGCCTCCCCCGGACGCTCTCCATGGTGCTCTGGGGTTCCCCCACCATGCGCACCCGGGGCGAGGATTTTGCCTGCGCCCTGTGGCTTATCGGGGCAAGGCCCGTCTGGCGGGAGGACGGACGGGTAAAGGGCCTCGAGGTGGTACCCCTTTCGGAGCTCGGCCGGGCCCGGGTGGACGTGACCCTCACCGTGAGCGGTTTTTTCCGGGACGCCTTCCGCAACCTCATGGAACTCTTCGACCGGGCGGTGGCCGAGGTGGCCTCGCTTCCCGAACCCCCGGAGATGAATCCCCTGGCGGAAAACTTCCGCCGGGATCTCGAAAGACTCCTTGCGCGGGGGCTTCCCGAAGTGGAGGCCCGACGGCGGGCCCGCTTTCGGGTCTTCTCCGAGGCCCCCGGAACCTACGGAAACGGGGTCAACGATCTGCTGGACGCCGGGGCCTGGAAGAGCCGCCGGGACCTGGGAGAGGTCTACCTTCGGACCATGGGCCACGCTTACGGGGAGGGGGCTTACGGCGTTTCCGCCGGGGAGGAGCTGCGTTCCGTGCTCTCCCGCACGGAGGTCACCTACAAGAACGAGGACACCCGGGAGGTGGACATCCTCTCCTGCGACTGCTTCAACGCCTACCACGGGGGCCTCAACGCCGCGGTGGAGAGCCTTTCCGGCAAGGCCCCGGTCTCCTATTCGGCCTCAAGCGAAGACCCGGAACGCCCCCGGATACGCACCACCGCCGAGGAGATGCGTTTCCTTTTCCGGATCAAGGTCTTAAATCCCCGCTGGATCGAGGGGCTGAAACAGCACGGTTTCAAAGGGGCCGGGGATCTCTCCCGGATGGTGGACCTGGTCTTTCACTGGGACGCCACGAGCGATGTGGTCTCGGATCGGATGTGGGAGGAGCTGAGCCGGACCTACGCTCTGTCTCCGGAAATGCGGGAGTTTTTCCGGAAGTATAACCCCGCGGCCCTTCTCAATATCGTGGAACGCCTGCTTGAGGCCGCCCATCGCGGCCTCTGGAAAAACCCCGACCCGCAACTCCTCGAACACCTGCGGGATCTATTCCTGGAGATGGAAAGGGAGGTGGAATGACCGAAATAATGAAGCCTTACGAGGGGCTGGTAATCCGGCGGGGTGAGCGCCTCCTGTGTGCGGAACTTCTCCGGCCGCACGCCGTGATTTCCACCTGTCGGGTGAACGGTGGGATACGGGAGGGGGTGCGCTTCGTGGCCAACCACCAGGCCTGCGAACCCAAACCGCACCCGGACTGTGAACACCGCCGGTGTCTTGCGGCCCGGGACCCGCAGGGATATCACCGGCTGATCTGTGACTACCACGGTCTTCCCCCGGAGGAGACCGTCCTCCTCGGCACCGCGGCCAACATGTATATGGCCGGTTTTTCCCGGAAGGTCTTTCCCTCCCCGGAGGGAGGTGGCGAGCTTGTGGTCTTCTGTGCGGCCACCGCCGGGGTGGAGACCAACGCCGGCCGGGCCGGAGACCCCGCCCATTTTTACGAGGAGGAAGGCCGTTTCCTGCGGCTTTCCGGAGAAGACCCGGCTTGCGATCGCGGGGGCACCATCGTCCTCATGCTTTTCATCAACCGGGCCCTCACGCCCGGAGCCCTGGTGCGTACGGTGAAGATGGCCACCGAGGCCAAGGTCACGGTACTAGAGGAACTGCACGTGGCCTCCCGCTATTCCTGCGGCCGGGCCACCGGGACCGGCACGGACCAGATCGCGGTGGCGGCGCTCTCCCACGGAGGGCGCCCCCTTTCCGGGGCCGGGAAACACACGAAACTCGGGGAACTCATTGCGCTTTCCGTGCGCGAGGCCCTCTTCCGGGCACTGGCCCTGCAGAACAAGCTTACCCCGGAACTGGTGCGTTACGCCCCGAGGCTGCTTGCCCGCTACGGTCTCGAGGAAGATAGCCTGCTCTCGACCCTTAAGGAGTACCTTCCCGCCCCGGTCCACGCCTGGCTCATCCGCAACCGGCGCCCCATCCTGGGCGATCTCGCGCTGGTCTCCCATCTCCTGGCCTACATCCACCTCTGGGACCAGGTGCGCTACGGAATCGTGCCGGAGGAGGTGGCCGGAGAGATCCTTCTTGACCAGGCCGCCCTTCTCGCCTGCGCCCTTTCCCAGAGACGGGAGGACTTTGCGCGTTATCACGCGGAGCTTTCCCCGAAAAAGGGCGACCCGCGGGAGCTTCTGCTTGCGGCCCTGGCCCTGGGGTTTGTCGCCAAGTGGCATCACGAACTCGGCCGGAGGGCCGGTGTAATCCCGGAATGAAACCGCTGGTTCTCGTCCTCATAGGCGGCCTTTGCCTGGCAACGCTTTCCTCCTGCCGGAAGCCCGCCGAAGCCCCGCCCCGGGCCGCCTTCGTGCCCCTGGGGCTTGAGGTCTCAGGCAGAACCTCGG
>JALWCD010000024.1:14537-15276 GCA_027036915.1 Thermodesulfatator sp.
TCTCAGGGCTTCGGAAAAACACACCGGTTAAGCTTTATACGGCCTCCGGGGAACCGGTGCTCCTCTACCCTCCCCTCGCAAGCTCAAACGTCCTCCTCATCTTTCCCTGGCGACCCGGGGCCGAATACCTACTTAAGGCGGAAGGAACCACCCTGCACCTCCTCGCCCCGGAGAGAAGGCCTCTTGCCGAAGTGGAAATCTTCGCTCCCCTGGGAAGCCCGGGCCGGAGGTTTTTCCTCTACCCCGGAAGATCCCCGGAAAATCCTCAGCGTTTCGTCCTGCCCTCCCGGGACCCCTGCCCGGAGATGGGCTTTCTGGTGACCTCATATCAGCCGAAGCTTACGGTCTCCCTCAGGGACTCCTCCGGCCGCGAGATCCTCCGCCGGGAACTTTCCGGGGAGTTCGATCGGGTGCTCCTGCGCCGCAGGATCTGTCTTCCGGAGAAGACCCCCCGCCGGTTCGTGCTCTCCACGGGAGACGCCCGGCTTGAGCTTACGCTCGAACGCCGGGAACTTGACCTGCGGGGAAAGGTGCGCCTCGTCTCCTGGCGTCTGCCCACCGAGGAGTCCGGCCTGAGCCTGCGCTACCGGCGCGAGGGGCTCCTTGCGGTGCCCAATCCCCTTTTTGAGCGCCTGGGCTACGCCCTGGGAATCAAGGCCCGGGGGTTTTCCCGCTATGAACCCTTGGCCTTCGAGACCCTGGTTCTTGAGAACTTAAGCGGGGTACCCCTGAACCTCGT
>JALWCD010000025.1 GCA_027036915.1 Thermodesulfatator sp.
CTGGTGGACCGAGACCGGGAGCTTAGGCGCAAGTACAAACCTCTCCTCCGCATGCTCGAGAACGCTGCGGAGCTGGCCATGCTCCTCAGGGAGAGACGTCTGGCCCGGGGCAGTATCGACTTCGACCTTCCCGAACCCGAGGTTCACCTGGACCTTCAGGGCGAGATCCGGGATATCGTGAGACGGGAAAGGCATCTCGCCCATTTCATTATCGAGGAATTCATGATCGCGGCCAACGAAGCCGTGGCCCGCTTCCTGACCGAAAGGGGCTACCCCTTTCTCTATCGGGTCCATGAAGCCCCGGATCCCATGAAGCTCAGGGAGTTTGTGGAGTTCGCCCGCAGTCTGGGACTGGATCTGGAGCCCCCGGTTGAGCCCGAGCCCTCTTGGGTCCAGGAGATCATCCACCTGACCACCGGCCAGCCCTACGCCTACCTGGTGAACACCCTCCTCCTGCGTTCCATGAAACAGGCCCATTATTCTCCGGAAAACATCGGACACTTCGGCCTGGCCTCAAAGTGCTACTGCCACTTCACCTCTCCCATCCGCCGGTATCCCGATCTGGTGGTCCACAGGGCCCTCAAGGCCGCTCTGAGGAAAAAACGCCCCCCTTACACTTACGACCAGCTGGTGGAAGCCGGGAAACATCTTTCTCAGCGCGAACGCACGGCCATGGAGGCCGAACGCGAGATGTTCGAAAGGGTCCAGGTGCGCTTCATGCAGGAGCACCTCGGAGAAACCTTCACCGGCATCATCTCCGGAGTCGCAGCCTTCGGATTTTTCGTGGAACTTGAGGAATACTTTGTCTCGGGTCTGGTCCGACTGGTGGACCTTCATGACGACTACTATTTCCTGGACGAAAAGAACCACCGTCTGGTGGGCCGGCGTACGGGAAAAATCTTCCGCCTGGGGGACCGAGTAATAGTCAGGGTGAAAGAGGTAAACCTTCGTCGGCGTCAGATCACCTTTGAGTTGATCGAAACTTTCCCTTCCATTCCTCGGCATTAAGAAACTCAAGGTACTCGCCACCGAAGGAAAGAGCCAGAAAACCTTCACGGGTGGCCTGTTTTACTATTTCCTCCGGGAGATAGAAGGAAGCAATCACCGGAACCAGGATCTTCGGCGCGTATTCCGGAAAAAACTTACGAAAAGCCGGAATCTGCTCTTCGCGGATGTACTCCAGATCCCGGAGATGATAGCTGGTCTTCACCTCCACCATGAAGAGATAACCGTCGGCCTCGGCCAGAAGGTCAAATTCCCTTTCCTCCCCTCCTGGAAGCCTCTTCCTCCGGCGTACCTGAAGATCGGTAACCGTAAGACCGAAAGTCCTCTCCACCGCCGCGGGAAACCCCGGAGCCACCAGGTCCTCGGCCATGGTGCCCATTTTGCGCGCCAGATCCCCCCAGCGTTTATTGAGATCCTTAAGCATACGCCGCGTCTCATCCTTGAAGGCCCGCATTTCATCCTTGAAAGCCCGCATCTCATCCTTAAAAGCCCGCATCTCATCCTTAAAAGCCCGCATTTCGTCCTTCAGGATCTCCACACTCTCCCGCAGGCGGTCCACAGCGGCCCCTAAGCGCAAGATGGTCCATTCCAGCCCTTCAAGGCGCATACGGGCATCAATCACCAGCTCCCGGGTGTCACCTTCGGCTTTTTCCAGGCGCTCAAGACGTTGCTTGATCTCCTGATAAAGACTTTCCTCCATCCCTTCCCTCCGTAAGCTCTCTTATCAGCTCGCCCACGGAATAACTTTTCAACTCCTTCCCATCAAAAAAATACACCGAATATGGGGAATGGGCCAGCTCCCGAAGGCGCTCCTCTTTTTCTCCCGGAAACACCCCCAGCCTTCCGAGGGCCCAAGCCGCAAGGCCCGCGGCGGCATGATCCGGAGAATCAAGAAGAGGCGTAAGATAATTAGGGGCCTTAAGATCTAAAAGGCGTGCCCTTTCTTTTTCAGCCAGACGTCCTATGCCCCAGGCCACGCCGCGCTGGGCCGGAGGATACTCCAGCATGTTTCCGTCGGGCCGGATATAGGAGACCAGGATATGGGTGTATTCCTCGGCCAGCCCCGGATGATGATAGAGACACTCGGCCATACCCTCCGGCGCTCCCCAGGCCATACCGCCCGACTCCTCATTGAGCATCCACATGAGACGCCGAATGACCACCCGGGCGGCCTCAAGATCTTCCCGGGCTATGCGGGCCACGGTGGGCCCCAGGGCCAGGATGGCCCGCCAGCGCACCCTCTCCTCCCGGTGACAGAAGGCCCCGATGAGGGGACTGACGAGCTTCCGGGGCGGAAAATTTTCGAGCTCCCGAAAAAGGGCGGGGAGATCCGGGGCTCGCTCAAGAAGACCCCGGACCTCCCCTTTCAGGCTCCGAACCCTAGACACCGCAGACTTCCTTTACCTTCCGGGCCAGAAGTTTTCCGAGCTCCTCGCACTGTTTGAGATCCTCGGCCGTAGGGGCATACTTCACCCTGAAGCCTTCATGCACAATCTCGGTTTTGGTCTCCTCGAAAATCTTGTTGAGGTGTTTTACCGCCTCCCCGCTCCAGCCGTAAGAACCGAAAGCCAGGCCCAGCTTCTTCCGGGGACGCAAGCCCTTCATGTAGGTGGTAAAACCCGCCACCGTGGGCAGAAGACCGTTATTGAGGGTGGAGGAACCGATGGCCAGGGCCTTGGCCTCCATGACCTCGGCCATAAGCTCGGTCTCATCCGAGACCGAGAGCCTGAAAAGCTCGGCCTCCACGCCCTCCTTCACCACGCCCTCGTACACGGCCCAGGCCATCTTCTCCGTGCTGTTCCACATGGTGTCATACATCACCAGCACCCGGGGCCTGGCCTCGTAGCGACTCCAGCGGTCGTAAGCCTCGATAATTTCTTTCACGTGCTTACGCCAGATGACCCCATGATCCGGACAGATCATCTCGATCTCGAGCTTGAGATCCTGAATGGCCTTTAAGACCTTCTGCACCTGCGGCGAGAAGGGCAGCACGATGTTGGCGTAGTACTTGGCCACCTCCTGAAAGAGTTCGCAGAAATTGGCCTCATCGTCGAAACGGGTGCTGGTGGAATAATGTTCCCCGAAGGCGTCCTGGGAGATAAGTATCCTGTCCTCCGGAATATAGGAAACCATGCTGTCCGGCCAGTGGACCATGGGGGTTTCGATGAACTTTATGGTCCGCCGGCCGGTCTTGAGCTCATCCCCGGTTTTGACCTCGTGAAAGGGCCAGTCCTCCCGATGGAAATAGCCGATCATCCCCAGCCGGGCGTTCCGGGTGCAAAAGATCTTCTCCGGCTTCACCGCCTCCACCACTTTAGCGATGGCCCCTCCGTGGTCAGGCTCGATGTGATTGATGACCAGATAGTCGATCTTTTCGGGATCCCCGATGACCTCCCGGATGTGAGTCATGAGGGTCTCGAAAAAGGGAGCCTTGACAGTGTCGAAGAGAACGATCTTTTCGTCCACCAGGAGATAAGAATTGTAGGTGGTTCCGCGATGGGTGGTATATCCGTGGAAGTCACGCACGTTCCAGTCCACCGCCCCCACCCAGTAAAAACCCTCTTTGATTTTCACCGCTCCCATGATCTTCCCTCCTTTCCGTAAGATTTACTTTCTTGCGGCCCGGAGGCCCTTTTACAGCCTCCGGAGGGGCCGGCTTCCTACCCCTCGTAAGGTACAAACTCGCTTTTGGCCGCCCCGCAAACCGGACAGGTCCAGCTGTCCGGCAGGTCCTCGAAAGCCGTTCCCGGAGGATATCCCCGGTCGGGATCCCCTTGAGCCGGGTCGTAAACGTAACCGCAAACGCTGCACTGATACTTCTTCATGGCTGACCTCCCTTCATTTTCTATCCCTGATAGGGTTCACAGACCTTGGAAGACTCCCAGAGACCGTGAAGGTTACAGTACTCCCGGGCCGTAACCCTTTCAGCCTCAACCCGGAAAAAGGCTTCCGGGGTGTCCCCGGGCTTCAGGAACTGCAGATAGGACTTACCATCGGCCTGAAGTTCGATCCACTGAATGTAATGCTTCTCCTCCATGGGATGCGGCACACTTCCCACCTTGACCTTAAACCCTCCCTCCACCTTCTCGATCACCGGCACGTGTTTTTCCGTGGCCGCATCCGTGGTCCCGGCCTCAAGCTTCTCCATGGGCTGTCCGCAACAAACCAGCTCCCCCCGCCCGGCATTGAGCACCATGACAATGTTTCCACAGACGTTACATCTATAAATTCCGAGTTTTTCCGCCATCCCTAAACCTCCTTTAGTGGATTTAATCTATCAAGATAATCTAAAATATAAAAATCGATCTGTCAACTCCAGATTCAGGAAAGCATCCGATAGAGGTGTTCCAGCTCCTGTCGGAGCTCCCGGAGGAGCTTTTCGGAGGGAGGATCTTTTCGGGACGAACGCTTCAGGGCCTTACGGGCTCCGGCAATGGTATACCCCTCTTCATAAAGGAGGCGTTTTATCCGTCTCAGAAGCTCGAGCTCCGGGGGTCCGTAAAATCTTCGACCGGCCACCCGCCGGGGTTTTAACTGCGGAAACTCCTTTTCCCAGTATCGGATCACATGGGGCTCAAGCCCCAGAAGGTCGGCCACTTCACTTATGGTGTAGTATCGTCGAACCTCATTCTTCCGCATGCAGCAGGGCTTTCAGAGTGGGAGCCGGACGGAAAAGAACCGTCCTGGTCCCGGGAATGATAATGGGCTCCCTGGTCTTGGGATTCACCCCCCTGCGGGGGCGACGTTTATGGACCCTGAAGGAACCGAAATGAAAAATCTTGACCTCCTCCCCCCGCTCGAGAGCCGTCTTGATCTCTTCGATAAGGATCTCCACCAGAC
>JALWCD010000026.1 GCA_027036915.1 Thermodesulfatator sp.
GATATAAAGAAAGCCATAGAGGAACATCATCGTTCGGACGGAAAGGATCTGAATTCTTTGTCCGGACTTCTGGTTCTGGCTCACCATCTCATCTACCAGGATTTTGAACCTTTGAAGGAGTTTTTTTCCGAAAAAGAGATCAGGTGGCTTGAGGAGATGTATCTGCTTGATCTCGAAGGGGTAAAGGTCTTCTTTGAGGGATAATTATGGCAGGCGGGCGGCGAAACGAGTGGCCCCCGGAGGACTGGTTCGGGAAGTTCTATCTGGCCGATCTGCACGTGCACAGTCGTTTCAGTCGGGCTACGAGCCGGGAGATGGGGGTGCCGGCGCTGGCCCGGGTGGCCCGGGAGAAGGGCCTGGCCCTGGTGGGTACCGGGGACTTCACTCATCCGGAATACTTCCGGGAACTCTCCGAACTCCTTGAGCCCGCCCCGGAGGAGGGGCTTTATGTCTACCGGGAGGATCCGGATGGGCCCCGTTTCATTCTTTCGGCCGAGGTTTCCAATATCTTTGCCCAGAATCATCGCAAAAATCGCCGGATCCACACCCTGATCCTGGCCCCCTCGCTCGAGGTGGTCCGGGAGATCAACCTGGCCCTCTCCCGACTGGGGGATCTTTCCGCCGACGGTCGTCCCACCTTCGGTTTTCCGGTAAAGGAGCTGGTTCGCCTGCTCCGGCAAATCTCCCCCGAGATCGTGTTCATTCCCGCCCACGTCTGGACCCCCTGGTACTCGGTGTTCGGTTCCTTTTCGGGCTTTGACTCCGTGGAGGAATGTTTCGAGGAGGAAACCGAACATATCTTCGCCCTTGAGACCGGGCTTTCCTCCGATCCGGAGATGAACTGGCGGGTTTCGGCCCTGGACCGTTACACCCTGGTCTCCAATTCCGACGCCCATTCTCCGGCCAAGCTCGGCCGGGAGGCCAACGCCTTCTGGTACCCCATGAGCTATCCCGAGATCGTGAGGGCTCTCAAGACAGGGGATCTGGCCTTCACCGTGGAATTCTATCCCGAGGAGGGTAAGTACCACTTCGATGGCCACCGGGCCTGCGGGGTGCTTCTTGCCCCGGCCGAGACCCGGGCCCATGGGGGGAGGTGTCCGGTCTGCGGGGGGGCCCTTACGGTGGGGGTCATGCACCGAGTGGAGGAGCTGGCCGACCGTCCCGAGGGGTTCCGTCCTGAGGGCAGGCCCCTTTCCGTGCATCTGGTGCCCCTTTCGGAGATCATCGCGGAGGCCCTGGGCCTGGGGCCCCAGAGCAAGCAGGTGAAGCGGACCTATCGGCAACTTATTGAGCTCGGCGGAAGTGAATTTTCGCTTCTCCTCGAAAAGCCCTACGAGGAGCTTGCGGATTTCGTGCCTGACCGCATCCTGGAGGGCCTGCGGAGGGTAAGGGAGGGGCGGGTCTTCGTTCGTCCGGGCTACGACGGGGTCTACGGCGTGGTTTCCATCTTCAGAGAGGAGCCCCCCGGGGAAGAAAAGGATTCCCTCCGTCAGCAGAGTCTTTTTTGAAGACGCCACCAGCGTTCCACTTTTTCCCGGGGCACCGTCTTCAGAATGAACCTCCAGGCCTCCTCCAGCCACTCCAGTTTTTCTTCCGCCGAGGCCCGGCTGAAACGACGCAGAACCTCGGGATCGGGGGAGAAAGTGAAAGGCTTTTTATCCTTCATTCAAAGCTTCCAGGGCCTCTATGTCTTTCAGATCCTGGGGCCTTCCGGCCAGTTTTTTAAGTCTTTTCAGAAGCTCTCTGGAGACCACCGGTATTTCTAAATCCCTGGCTTTGATCCAGTTTATTTCTTTCTCTATTTCTTCAAAAGGGACAGGTTCTCTGATAAACAGGTCAATCTGATAAAGATAATTGCGGGGATGATAAAAACTTACGACCACCATATTTTTTTCTTCGATCCAGAACTTTCGCTTTTCTGAGTCCAGTATTTCTTCCCACCTGACCGGTACTCTGGGCTGGAACCCCAGTTCCCGGATAGCCTCCAAGAAGTTCCTGAGGTTTTCCCGGGAAAGATCAACTATAACATCGAGATCTGCAGTAAGTCTTATCACTCCATGGAGAACCAGAGCTATTCCCCCGGTAACAGCATATCTAACCCCCTTCTGGTTCAGTTTCCGGAAGACCTCTTCGTAGAACATTTTTATTTTCCCAGGGCCTCCCGGAGATCAAAACCTGTGGGTTTCTGGAAGACCCGCAGTTCGAATTCCGGGGCTGCGGCCAGGATGTGATCGAAGATGTCCGCCTGGATCCTCTCGTAGGGCACCCACCGGGTGTCGGCCACGAAGCAGTAGATCTCCAGCGGCAGGCCTTCGGCGGTGGGCTGAAGGTGACGCACCATCAGGGTCATGTCCTTCCGGATCAGGGGGTGGGCCTTCAGGTACTCCTCGATGTAGACGCGGAAGGTTCCCAGATTGGTGAGACGCCGGCCGTTTAAGGGCGAAACCGTGGGGTCAAGGCCCAGACGGCGATTGTATTCCTCGATCTCCCGAAGCTTTCGTTCGAGGTAGTCTTTGAGCAGGTAAATACGTTTGAAACGTTCCAGGAGTTTTTCGTCCACAAATTTAACGGAACTCTGGTCCACCAGGATGTGACGCTTGATCCGGCGGGCTCCCGCGCGTTCCATGCCCCGCCAGTTCTTGAACGATTCCTCCATCAGGCGATAGGTGGGAATGCTCACGATGGTCTTGTCCCAGTTCTGGACCAGGACGTTGTAGAGGGTCATCTCTATGACCTCGCCGTCGGCCCCGAACTGAGGGGCCTCGATCCAGTCCCCGATGCGGATGAGGTCCTGACTGATGATCTGGACGCTGGCCACGAAGGAAAGGATGGTGTTTCGGAAAATGAGGAGGAGGATGGCGCTCAGGGCTCCCAGTCCGGAAAGGAGCCCCCAGGGGGAGCGTTCGAGCAGGGTGCATACGGCCACGATCCCGGCCGCCAGCCAGACCAGAAACTTGAGTATCTGGACATAGCCCCGGATGGGATGGCGCCTGGCGAAGGGCAGACGATTGTATAGTTCCAGGGCCACCGAAAGCCCCCGATTGAGGATGAGGGCCGCCAGCGGGGCCAGCAGGATCTCCACCGCCTTGATGAGGGGGCCTTTGATCTGGGGGACGAAGTCGCTGCCGTAATAGAGCACCGAGAGGGGGACCAGATAGGCCAGGGCCGAGAAGACCCCGTGTTTGACCAGGAGATCGTCGAGGTCGGTGCGGGAGCGCTCGGCCAGGCGGTGGATGAAAGAAATGAGAAGTCTGCGGACAACCCAGTAGGCCAGCCAGGCCGAAAGGGCAAGCAGAGAAATCTTTCCCAGAAGGAGGACTTCTGGGGGAGGCTGACTCAGTTTCATGCGAAAAAGGCGGCCTTCAGGGCCTCGGCCTTCTCGAAGGTCTCCACAATGGCCGGATAGAGATCCTTCTCCGTGACCCTGGCCGCTTCCAGGAGGCCCTCAGGCAGATGATAGGCGAAGGTGTCCACCCCGGCACCGATACCCATGAGGTTGACCAGGGCGTTGGCCAGGGCCGTAAGGGCCGCAAGGTGGCTCTGGAGCATCAGGCTCTCGTCGTGATGGGCCCGCACGGCGAAATAGACCTCGCGGGGAAACTCCCATCGCCGGAGGAGTTCCGCCCCTACGATGGCATGGTCCGCCCCCAGGACCAGCCACTCCGCCTGCATGAAGGTAATATCCGGATTCTCTTCCAGGGTTTTCTGGAGGTCCGCCAGTTCTCCCTCCACATAAAGACCCAGCACGATCTTTCCGATGTCGTGCAGCAGGGCCGCGGTGTAAAGGTTTTCCGGGCGGTGGAGTCCGGCCCTGCGGGCCAGGGCCTCGGCCATGAGCCCACAGGCCATGGAATGCATCCAGATCTCCTGCGGACTCAGATTGTAGCCTTTGATGGGTTCCTTGAGGTACTGGCCCATGCAGGAGGCCAGGAGGACGAACTTGATCTGGTTGATCCCCAGCAGGGAGAAAGCCTGAAGGAGGGTGTTGACCTTTCGGGGGAGCCCGAAGGCCGCCGAATTGACCAGCTTAAGGAAATTGGCCGTGATGGCCGCATCGTGCCGGACCACCCTTTCAAGTTCCTGAAAGTCCACCTCTTCGGCCTGAAGCAGGCGCAGGGCCTTCTGAGCCGTCTCCGGAAAATTGGGGATCCGTTCCACTTTTTCGAAGATGTGTTCCAGAATGGCCTCGGAACTCACCAGGTTTCTACCTCTTTCAGGGTGTAGACCTTGAGACCCTCTTTGAGGGAGACCTCCATTCTTCGCGGCAGGGGTTCCCCCACCTTCTCGGCCTGGGGAAGCAGCCCCAGCTTTCGAAGGAAGAAACGGGCCGCGGCCACGTTTTTGGCCCCGATATCGAGCCACCTGGGCGCAACCCGGAAACGACCGCCCCCGGCCACTACCAGCCTGGCCTTTGCAGGGTTGCCGCCTCGATCCCTGAATTCCTGAATAAAACGCGGCAGCCCTTCCTCGGCGAAGAAGGCCGGAAAACCCTCCGGGGCCGAAAGCCCCCGGCTTTCGGGAAGGACATACTGCAGGAGACCGGCCACCCCGGCCTCCTCATCCACCAGCCCCACGGCCACACAGGCCCCCAGGTTCTGGGTGTAGAGCACGTCTGTATCCGAAGTTGTGATCTGAAAAGTGCCCTGTCGAACCAGTATCCTCATCAGGATTATCTTGCCTTATCCCTCGAGAATGCGCAAGAGCTTGGTGGGGGCCGTGACCACATCCAGCCGGTCGATTTCGGCCAGGGCCCTGCGGACGTCGGCCTCCCGGGCCTCGTGCGTGAGCATCACGATGGGAACGGGGCCTTTTTCCTGGCGGCCCTTCTGGATCACGGAGG
>JALWCD010000027.1 GCA_027036915.1 Thermodesulfatator sp.
GAGGATCACAAGACAGGATCTCGAAAGGGTTCTCTTAGAAAAACCTCTTCGTTACGACAAAAGCGGAGAGGAACATTACAACCTGCTTTCGGCCTTCCATAAAAGCCTTCGGGGAAGCGACCCGGATGCGGCCCTCTACTGGCTGGCTCGCATGCTTGAGGCCGGAGAGGACCCCCGGGTCATCCTGCGCCGGATTATAGCCGCGGCCTCGGAAGACGTGGGAAACGCCGACCCCATGGCCCTGCTCGTGGCGGTGGCGGCTAAAGAAGCCTACGAGTTTCTGGGGCTCCCGGAGGGGGAACTGGCGCTGGCCCAGGCCGCGGTCTATGTGGCCTGTGCCCCAAAGAGCAACGCCGTCTATCGGGGGCTTTCCGCAGCCCGGGAGGACGCCCGCCGCCACGGGGCTCTGCCCGTGCCCATGCACCTGCGCAACCCCGTAACCGCCCTCATGCGGGCCCTGGGCTATGGGCGGGGCTACAAGTATGCCCACGATTACCCCGAAGGCTTCGTGGAGCAACAGTATCTTCCGAACGAACTTAAGGATCGCCGCTACTATCGCCCCACGGACCGCGGCTTCGAAAAGATCATTCGGGAAAGGCTCCTTAAATGGTGGCGGGGGAGAAAGGGATAGTTTCTCTGGCCCCCATGGATGGGCTCACGCATGTGGCTTTCCGGCGGCTGGTGGCCCATTATGGGGCGCCGGATTTCTTTTACACCGAGATGGTGAGCGTACGGGCGGTGGTCTTTCAGCCCCCGGAGCGTGATCCCTATCTCTGGCACACCGAAGTCGACCGGCCCCTTATCTTGCAGCTCGCCGGGAGGGAGCCGGAGCTTTTCCAGGAGGCCATCCGCATCCTGGATGAACGCTTTGACTTTCACGGCTACGATTTAAATTTCGGCTGCACCCGGGGACGGGCTCGCAGACAGGGCTGGGGCGCGACCCTTCTTTCGGAACCGGATCTGGCCCGGAGGATCGCCCGGGCCGCCCGCCGGGCCACGCGCAAACCCCTTTCGGCCAAACTCCGCTCCGCCCCGGAGCACGATCTTAAAAAACTCCTTTCTTTCGCCGAGGGGCTTCTTTCCGAAGGCGTTGAGACCCTCATCCTTCATCCCCGGGCACCGGAGGAGGGTTTCCGGCGGCCGCCGCGCTGGGAGGAGATCCGGGAGCTGAAACGGGCCACCGGGGCGCGCATCATCGGAAACGGGGATGTCTTTTCCCCGGAGGACGCGGCAAGGATGCTTTCTGCGACCGGCTGCGACGGCGTGATGATCGGTCGGGCCGCCCTTCTTCGCCCCTGGATCTTCCGGGACGTGAGGGCTTTTTTAAAAGGCGAGTCTTCGCCTGCACCTCCCCATCCCCTGGAGGCGACAACCATCCTGGCAAAAAATCTCGAGTTTTTGCCGGAGGAATGGCGGGAGAAACGCTTCAGCCTCTGGCTTTTCTGGTATCTCCAGAACTTCCCTTTCGGCCTTTACTATTTCGGACAGGTGCAAAAAGCGCAAGGAATTTCCGCAAAAATCACGCTCTTAGAAAAGCTTCTTTCCCGGGAAAAGATTCCGCCCTACCCCGCCCGTATTCTTCAAAATCGCTAAAAATCAATCTTTATTTGTATGGCATACGAAACAGCCGCAGCTGGAGTTAGGTCCCCCTCCTGCCACACAGGTTCGATAATCCCAGCGGAGCATATCAGGGTAGGGACCGGCATGCGCATAATGGCAGGAAAGACACATCACCGCGTCAGAGCCAGGGGTTACAGTGGAGGAGGGGCCAGTTATGGGTTCACTGGTTCGGGCTACAGGAGCAAGCAGACTGTAAGTAAGGGTCCCGTTATTGTAATCGGCATATTCTCCCGTATTTAGAAGCGCGAAATCCGTGGGATGCCGGATAAAGGGGGAGGCGGGTTGGGGACCCACTCCCTCAGAACTCGGTGTTTGTAAAGTATGAAAATTACCATGACAGGTTCCACAAAACTGACTTATAGTCCCATCTGGAGGACGAATACTATCCGTTCCATGACAGGAAAGCTCTCCACTACTACAACCCAGCTTTACAGGAGTGAAACGTCCGAAGTATTCATTATGATCTGAAGGAGAAGAAGTATATTGCCAGTCCATATCTTCGTAGCCCTTCACTCCCACCAGGAATCGAAAACTGTCGTAAACTTTGGTTCCGTTACACCATCCCTTTACATTTCGGTGATGTGCTCCTTTAATTGCCTCAACATCCTTTGCTCCGCTCCTAGCGACCCGATAGCCGTGACATCCGTTTTCCCCCGCACAGTTAAGCTCGTCATTAAGATTGTTATATCCACTTTCATAATAATGGCCGTACTGTTTAATACCTCCCGGAGGATACATCCCGATAGCGCTTTGGGTTTCAGGGCCCACCAAAGAGATCACATTATGTCCGTAATCAGAGGAAGCTATACCCCCCTTAAGCCCCGTAATGTAAGCAAAATTCCCTCCGGCAAGGTCCACAGCCTCCGTGTGATAAACCTGAGGAATCAGACTTCCGTTCCAGTTTACGATAGCCAGATTACCACCCTGGGCATGACACCCCAGACAATCCATCCTGAGAAGCAGCTTATTTGGAGTACTGCTGTTGTCCGTAATCATGGGCTGATTTCCTTGCGAATTATGCATGGTGTGACAGTTGGAACACACACCTTGAAGGGGCCATCCCTCACTCCACCAACTTAGAAGAAGGAAAATCAAGAGGAAAACTTTCATTTTTTGTTTCCTCCTTATATCCTATTCGGGGAGTAAAATAACATTAATTTAAAATAAAGTCAAGAGAATTTTAACTTCTATCAGATTCCTTAAATTATTGAACAAATCAATTGTTTTAAGACCAAATACCAGAAGATCTGCTTAAGAATTTTTGAGAGCCCGGATAGCCATTAACATTTCTTTCGACAAATAAAATCTTTCCACCAAGACCCGGAGCAAAAAGTTTCGCTTAAAGGGAATTATTCTTTTCAAATTGAGAAGTTTATGTTTGAAAAACTCTGCAGTGCACGAGAAAAGAAGCCGACGCAATTCCTCGCGGCTAAGGATTTTGGGCCTTATTATGGGTTCAACCAGGTTGTATATGCTCCAGTCGTGAACCTCTATGTACTCCCGATATCTCTGGTACAAGGGGGTATAGGGCCAGGGGGTGAGCGGCAGGAAGAAGGCCATGTCCGGATCGTAAAACTTGGCAAGCTCAAGGGTGGCCCTGAGGTTTTCCGGCGTTTCGTCCGGAGTCCCGACCACAAAGGAGGTCTCGGATATGATGTCCGCCCGGTTGATGATCTCAAGGGCCCTTTCGAGTCCTCCACCCGGATGTTTTTTCGATACTCGTCCATCCGTTTCGGTGGGGAGCAGACGAGATTCTTACGACAATGCCTTGGCGGAGACGGTGATAGGGCTATACAAAGCGGAGGTGATCAGGCGATTGGGGCCGTGGAAAAGGATAGGCCAGGTGGAATATGGGATCTTTTTACTAAAAATTTTTACGCCCCGTAATACTATCTATTGCCCCGTGATAGTGACATTTAGAACAAGCTATGGGTCTCCAGGGCATGCCATGACAACCTGAACATCGCCATTTGATATAAGGACGATCTGGAGCAATATGGTGAACGTATTCCCAATTATTTATATTTCCTTGCCCAGCCAAGTAATCATCTAGATGGCACCTCCGGCACAGATACCCCCATTGTTTGGAAGCATTATCTGTAATATCTACTTCTAATTCTTCTCCATTTACTTCAGAACGGATAAGCATAAGATTGAAAGCCCCATGAGGCTCATGACAATCCAGACAGGAAAGTACATATTGTCCTGTAGGATTATTAGCATCATAAGGGGGCCGCAAGAGAGTTCCGTTATCTGCCGGGAACAGCCCATGTTTATCTCCTGTAGTAGAAGACCAGTCTATTTTATTTACTCCGTAATTGGTTATGGCATTTTGTGCGTGACAATCCAAACAAAAACTCGGAAAATCAGTAAGATTGGATCCATCCGCGACGAGGGAACCATCTGGCTCATAAAGAGTATTACTTCCATATCGATAAGGCGCTTGATATGTAAAAGCTCCAGCAAAGTCTCTCATTTTTTCTCCATTCTGATCTCCCCAAAGATAATTAGATGTTCCATGTTGACTGGGACGGCTTACCAACCAACCTCGAGCAGTAGTGGTGGTTTTCTCATCTTTCTGAACATAGTGAGGATTATGACATCCTACGCAAGGAGGAGTATCGCAGGAGAATTTCCAACCTCTATTGGGATCACAGATAAAATTGAGCACACTTCCCATATCATGTACCGAAACAATAGTATGGTTACCAATTGTTAAGTTGAGAGTAATCATATCTTTAAGATTGTTTATTAATCCAAGATTAGAATCTCCACCAGCACGATAGGCATAGAAATAATTGTTTATAATTCTACTTGAAACTGTAGCACTACCATCATGACATTTAAGACAAAATATATCGGTTTGAGAAACATATCCTGGCGAAAAAAGTGTAAAGGAATGAGGACCATTGTCCTGGGGAGAAGGTTCTATACCATAGATACTGGCGTGCATCTCATGACAGTGTAAACAGTTGCCTGTGGATGCCGAAATGGCATTTCGATTTACTCCATAATCGCTATTTCCATGAGCCGAAGAAAGATATCCTCCCGCCCAGCTTTTTCCAAAAAGTGCCCCTAGAATAATTATCAGTATTATTTTCAATAGAGCCCTTTTCATGGCTATCTCTGTAGATTTAGATATTTACGACTAAAATTTTAAGTTTTTTGTCATAAAATTTTCTAATTCTTGCAGCTCTTTGCGGACTTCTTCAGTTTTTCCAGCCTCAATGGCTTTTTTAGCTGCTTCGACCTTTTGGTGAATCACTACTATTTTTTCCCGCAAAGCCCCTACGGCCTCGTTTATAGCCTCCGGCAGAGTATGGAAAGGATCTTCACGCCGAAGACGAAACTTAAAGGTAAGATCCCCCTGTTTTAAATGATTGCAAAAGTCCCTCTCCAGACGATATATCGGCCCAGCGATCTTCTGGGGAAAGAGAATTAGAAGCACCAAGCTCCCGAGAAAACCCGCCGCCCCTGCCACCAGCATCACCGGTACCAGAAGATCACTCACCCTCCGAATAGTAATATGGGCCTGCCAGTAGGTCTCTCCCAGTTCGCGATGGCTGAAAAGATAAAGGATAATAAAACCGATGAACATCCCTATAATAATGGAAAAAATTGTGCGCTTAAGGATCCATATCTGTAGATCCTTTTTCACTTTTAAATTAAGCCGCCGTCGTCTCTCCCTTTCCATTTATTCCCTTCCTCCCTAAAAGTATCTCGGCAGGTGACAAGAAAGACAAAGTTCCTTTCCCTGTTTCCTTAAAAGGTAGGGTCTTACTGCAGTGTGAGGTTCATGGCATGAAGCACAGGTCACCTTTCCCCCGAAAATAGGAAGCCCCTCCGGCTTTCCTCGCACTTTCCCATTAAGAGGGCTGTAAACCACATCCACCGGATGCGAGGCCCCGAGAGAATGCCTATCGTGACAGCGGTAACAGGCGTAAGTGGCTACCTCCTTCAGGGGTCTCAACTCTCTGTGAGCCTCATCGCGGATCTCTTTTCGGGCCTTCCGCCGTAAATTCCCCGGAAGATACCCTACCCTCACCCTCACCCTTCCGGGAGAGTAAAGATAGAGATACCGCACCCCATCGACCTCCCTTATCTCCGCGGAAATTTCCCCCTCTGCCCCGGCAGGAGGGAAATTCACGGCATCTATTTCACGGGGATGGAACTCGACTTCTCTTTGTGTTTCCCCATCGTTAAGAAAATGAGCTCGCACCCGGCAGCGATACTCCCCCGGACGCAAACCATCAAGCCAGACTTTCTGAACCGTGGCGTATCCCTCGGCAAACCCCCGCACCCCACCGTCACAGTCCACTTCAGCCTCAAGGGGCCAGGAGGCCTCTAAACACAAAGCCACGCTCATGCTCACCCCCTGCACCACATCACAGGGGTAAACTCGTTTAAACTTTGGAACTTCTTTAGGCCCCTTTAAAGAAGAAGCTAGATCCGGGGAGAGCAGATCTTCAAACTCCAGCTCCTCGGATTTCACCACCAGAGGCCTTCGCGACATCCGTCCCGGTAAAGGAAGATAGTACTCACCCCGCAAAAGCTCCACCTCGCGCCACCACTTAACCTCCCCTATAGGCACTTTTCCTCGATCGACCAAACCCTCTACCCGCAGATGACAATCCCCGCATCGCTTATGGAGATAAGAAGGATGAGTATATACTTTAAGCTCTGTCGGATGACACGTCACACAATTTACCTCCGCCCGCCCCCCTCCGAAAAGAAAAAGGAACAAAAAACCGCTAAGGAGTCCCCACCACCATCTCAAAGGGCCTACCCCCTACGGTAATGTTTCCCAGAGTTCTTTCCCGGTTAAAATCTACTACCGCCACCGCCCCGGCCTCCCGGAGGGCCACATAGAGCCAGCGGCGCGGCGAGTAATAAGCCATCGCAAAAGCCCCCCGGCCAACGGTAAGCCTCCTTGAGACCGCTTTGTGGCCGGCGAGGATCACATCCAGCCATCCATCCTCACAACTTACGAAAATCCTTCTTTCGACCGCAAGAACTCTTACAGGCGCAGAACATACCTCTACACGCCCTTCTGATTGAAAATCTGGTAGCCGATAAAGATGTAAACCACCCTGCTCGTCGCTCACATAAAGATATTTCTCATCCGCATTCACTCCCCGAGGCCTGAAACCCGCCGAAAGTCTTTTTACAGGAGTGAGATCTCGATCAAAAAGATATACCGCACTGTCATCCGGAGAGGAAACCGCAAACCTCGAAACCCTCTCGATGTAGGTGACCTCCTGGGGCTCATAGGAAAGCCGTCGGTAACGCACCAGATTACCCCGCTCAAGATCCAGAATGGCCACCATCCGATCCCCGGGAGAAGTCAAAAAAGCCATCCCCTCCGGACCAAGAGCGATATATCTAGGAGAGTTCATAAGAGGAACTGGAATAACATCCTCCACCCGGAAGGACCTCCTTCCCACCACCTTGACCGCCCTCTCCCCTTCACACACCACATAAAACCTTTCCCTGTCCGGATCCACCGCCATTCCTTGAGGCCCGTCTCCTATTCCCAGGCTATATACCACGCGGTTAGTGTCCGTGGTGATCACCCAGACGGTGTCCGTATCTTCAGTGGCTACAAAAAGGTTCTCCCCGGGAAGAGGGCTCTCCTGCACCCTCACCGAAAACCTGGGCACGAAAGCCTTTGCTCCGATAGACCCCGCTACATCCCAAGTAAGAAAAAGACTTATGGTCTCACCCTTGTGGACCTCGAAAGAAACCGGAAACTCCCTTTCTATTTCTCTCTTTTCCAGCCGGCCCCCAACACCGACCCCGGAAATATAAAGCCTCATACCTTCGTATTTTCCCTCCGGCACCTCTCCAAAGGCCAGAAGTTTTTGAGCAAAAGACACTCCGGTCTTAACCTCTTCCGACTTCAATGGCAACTTTTCTGCCCGTCCGCCTTTCAAAAGATAGACCCCATCCATCATGAGAGTAACCTCAAAGCCCGGAAGTCTTTCGAGATTAACAAAGACCGCCACCCGCGCCGACCCCGCCCATCCCTTCACCCCTAGACCCCCCAGAAATATCAGAAGCACCATAATCCGGCACATTTCCTTAATCCTTGGTGGTGTGACAGGCATTACAGCCGTTGAGTTTCCCGTTCCCGGGCCAGCCCCAGTAGTCCCACCTTAAACCCTTGGGATAAGGCGACCCATGGGCCCGATGACAGGTTATACAGGTTATGATGGCATCACCATTGAAGGTTACAGTAGATTTGGGGGCTGAAACATCCACACTTCCGAGCGGCACCTCCGGAGCATAGGTACCTGTGGTGTAAGTGACCCCGTTTATGGTCTGCCCCACCAGCACCCCGGGATAGTCCCGATACTCGGAAGTAGCATCCGTATTCCCCAGGTCGTAGTCCGTTGGATGCCGCAGCCAGGGAGAGCCCCAGATGCCCCCACTTATATTCTGACCACTGTGAAAGTCGCCATGACACCGGGCACAGAACCCGCTTATGGTGCTGGGATCAACCTCGGTCTCAGAGGTACGATCTACCCCTTTGTACTGGTTATGCTCGCTAGGAGTAGGTTGAAACTCCCAGTCCCGATCCTCGTAGCCCAGGACCCCCTTCAGGAACCGATAGCTCTTTCCTACCGTTGAACCATCAATTATCGAATCGTCCGAATGGTGAGCCCCGAGAAGAGACTTGATATCGTCAACGATTCCCGAATCGCCATGGCACCCATAGGTCCCGGCACAGTGAAGCTGCTGAAGCATGGCCGTGCCCCCCGGAGGGGTAGTCCCCAGGGTTCCGTCCTGACGGGCTACTCCTAAAACATTGTGCCCCCGGTCGTCGTTCTGCGTAACCCAGTAAAAATTTCCTCCGGCCAGGGTGTTTCCGTCGGTGCCAAAGCCGTTGGTGCCATAGTTGGGGGGCAAGGTACTATAGACATAGGGCGTGGGATTGGTGCCGTCGTTTACCCCGGTGTGGCAGCCGATACAGTCCGTATTAAGAAGTCCGGGTATGGGACCTCCGACATAAACTGTACCGTTAGCCACCTGAAAGCCCCCCTGGGAATTATGCATGGTATGACAGTCCACACAGAGACCTTGTTTAACCCTGGCCCTTGCTCCAGAAACCCCTAAAAGGGTTATCAAAAGAGCCAGAGCCAGGTATCTCGTTCTCTGTTTGCCCACTAAAGACCTCCGGTCCAGAGCTCCACCCGCCCGTTACCTTCATCAACTACTAAAAGACCCTTCGGCGTCATCTCCAATTCTCGCGGAAGATACAGCTGACCGGGCCTCCATCCCATTTCCAGGAAAGAAAATAACATTTTTGGGGGATTTTTCAACGCAAAAACAAAAATTTTGCGCAAATATCGATCAAGAATATAAATCCGTCCCCCGTCCACTTCAAGAGAGACCGGATAAACCAGCCCTTCTGCAGGGCTCCATATTTCCTCCCGGCCATCCCGGGAAAGGTAAAATATACGATGAAAAGTCTTTTCTAGGGCCCAGATACCCTCGTCCTTGACTTTGAAGTCCAGAAATCCAATGAAAGGGCGCTCCTTCGGCACCCATATCCTCTCCACCTCAAGCTCTCTTCCTTTAATCTTTATAAAAGCCACCCCTCCGCTTTCGCGATCAAGAACATAAAGTTTGCTTTTTCTCCAGACTATACGTTCCGGAAAAAGCTCTTTCCCGCGATAATAAAGCCGATGTACCCGAATGGTTCTGGTAGAGAGAACTATTTCTAAAAGGGCATTTTCACTTCTTTCCACCACCCAGAGATGCCCGCGGGGACCGAAGTCGAGATCAAGAGGAGCCCTGAGTTTCCCTCCCGGATTTACAGCTTTAAGTGGCCTCCCGTTAGCGTCGTAGGAAATTAATCGTCTATTCCCGGTGTCCACCACATAAAAACGTCCTTTTTCCCAGGTGGCACTCATGGGATGATAAAGACGGGTCCCATCGGGCCCGATTTCCAAGGAAAAAACACGTTTCCAGGCCCAGGCCGGACCGCTAAAAATTTCCAGTATCAGAAACCCGATCAGTAACCCTTGTGACATTCTAGACATAGAGAGGCCTCCCCACTAAGTCTCAATTCATATTTAAACGGCGTCCCCATGGGGTCATGACAGGTGACGCAGGTGAGGGTCTGGCCGTTTCGCGGGTCCTTGACCTTTTCACCGATGGGATGGGTGAATTTGCCCTGCGTCTTATGACATCTCACACACACGGCATTCGCATCCCCCTTAAGCATCCCGGCAAAACGCGAGCCATGGCCCTCGTGACAATCGAGACACTTCTCCCAGGCCGGATGAATATGAAGACTCTCTCTCTTTTGAACCAGAGCCTCTGGATGACACCGAATGCAGAGCCAGTCCGGAGAGGCTCGAAGAAGAAATTTCTCGTCTGAAGCATGCGGAGAATGACAACTCACACAGAAGGGCCGCTTCCCGGACCGCATGTAATGGGTATGCACCCGGAGAAATTCCTCTCTCCTGTCCTCGTGACAGGCCAGACACATCTTCGCCCCTGTGTTTCCCCCTCCATGACACTTCTCACAGGCCTTCTCCTCGTAGGGTGCGTGCAGAAAACTGCGGACCAGGTGTGGCCGATTACTTCCGTGAGGATTGTGACATATCAAGCAGTTCATGTTCTCACCGGCATAATCTCCGTGCCTGGCCACCGTTTCCTTTTTTTGATGGCAGGAAAAACATAATCGGGTACCTCCCTTGACCAGTGAACGAGTCTCACCAAAATGGGCTTGATGGCAGGCCAAACACTGGCCCTTGCGGAAAGGGTCGTGTAACACACGATAGGAAGCCTTTTTGATTCCCTGATGACAATTAAAACACAGCCTGGCCCCTTCTGAGGTAAGAAGCCCCTCGGGACCGGCATGGGGTCTATGGCATCGACCACAGGCTCCTCTTTTTACCGGCAGATGCACCCAGGAGGCCAATTTCAGTTTCTTTTCGAAATCCTTATGGCACTCAAAACAGAGATTGGGGATCTCCGCCCTCAGGAGATGTGAATACCTCGAAACATGCGGAAGATGACACTTTTCACACCGATCTCCTTTCACCGGCCCGTGCTCCACCCGGCCCCGAAAGGCCTCCCTGGTATGACATCCCTGAGTAAAACAGCTTGAAGCCGCCCAGACTGATACCGACCAGATCAACCAGAAGTATAGAACGAACACCACCCTCATTTCTTCCTCCTGTGGCAGGGCTCACAATGGCCTTCCTCGAACGGTTGATGTGAAGAACCGGACCACAGCTGTCGCTCATCCGCCCCCCCATGAGGATCATGGCAGGTGGTGCACATCTTTCCCGAAGGCACTATACCGCCGTGACTTCCGGCCAGCACCTCGCCCTTTTCGTGACACTTGAAACACAGTTGTCCGGCAGAAAGATCCGTCAGAAACGGATAGGGCGAAACGTGGGGCCGGTGACAATGGGAACAATCCTCTTCCGCCGGAGGATGAGGCACCCCCTCCTCCCAGAACCGGCTCACTTTATCGTGACAGGACAGACAGATCTTCTGAGGATCACGCCGCAGGTATCTCTTCCGATCTCCTCCGTGAGGAGAATGGCATTCCCGGCAATTACCTTTCTCCACCGGAGAATGGATATAGGGAAAACTACCTACCTGCTCCTTGAGCTTCCCGTGACATCCGTAACATACCTCGTGAATGGGTTTCGGAGCCTGAAAGGCATGGTCCGAAGCGTGAGGTCTGTGACAGAGGCCGCACTTCTTCTCCGCTACCGGAAGGTGAATCCACTTATACTCCTTTCTGAACCAGTTCTCATGACACTTTTCACAGAGGCGATCCCAGGGTTCTTTCATGAGTCCCCAAACTGATCCCGCATGAATTTCGTGACATCTGGAACATTGCCCCTGAGCAAAAGGTGTATGCACACTGAAAGAGTTCTTTTCCTCTTTTGTCCGGGAATGACATCCGAAACAGAGTTTTTCCTCTCGATCAATAAGCAGAGCCGGATACCCGGATTCATGCGGAGCATGGCAGCCAAGACACTGCCCGCGGAAGGCCGGCTCATGTTTCACCCGCCCGGAAAACTTGGCTTCATGACACTCCACGCAAAGTTTATCCCGGGTAGTCCGGAGCAGCCCCTTTTCATCCGAAACATGGGGACTGTGACACCCCAGACACAACCCCTGCTTCACCGCCCCGTGGACCTCTCTGGCCTCCGTATGCCTGCTCTTTCCCCTTTCCAGGAAATAACTGTGACAGGAAACACAAAGCTTCTGCTGAGAGGCCTCAAGCATCGGAGCAAATTTGCTACCATGGGGATCGTGACAGTCCAGACAGTCTCCCTCTCTATAAGGAGGATGTGACTTCTGGCCCTCCTCCTTCTCATGACACTCGAAACACAGATTGGGAACGGACTTAACCAGTATTAGCGGATCCTCCCCCTGCATTAGATGGCAACTGGCACACTGCTTTCCCTCCACCGGTTCATGAAGGGAGGCTCTGAAAAGATGAGGCTTATCGGAGGAATGAGGATTATGACAGGAGACACAGTCCGACTTTACCCCGGCCCCATGGATTTTTCTCAGATCTTCAGACTTGTGACACTCCAGACACAGGCTCGCAGGTTTGGCCTTAAGCAGACCACTTACCTCCGAAACGTGCGGGGTATGACACCTCAAACACCCTTCTTGAAGGGCCTGATGGCGATTCTTTCGGCCACCGATCTTTTTATGGCACCCCATACACAGATCGTCCACCCCACCCTTTAGGAGTTTGGTTTTGGCCGCAGCATGAATTCCGTGACACTCCTCACACTTTCCGTCCCTGACCGGCTTGTGAAGAGTCCCTTTCTGAAACTTGCGCCCCAGGTCCTGATGGCACCGAAGACACAGAACCGGAGGGTCGGCCCTGAGGAAAGCCCCTCCAATAATCCCGTGAGGTCGGTGACACCCGTAACACTCCCCTTTAGCCACCGGGGCATGGAGCACCGGCCCTTCCTGCTGCACCCTGGCCACCATCTCGGGATGACAGTCCTTACAAGTCTTCCTTGCCTTTCGGCCTTCCTGAACTGTAGTGGGTCCACAGGATGCCAAAAATAGCAAAACTACCACCAGGCAAACCGTCCACCTCATGCCGCAAGCTCCTTTACCAGTCTATGCCAGGCCTTTTCATTTACCTGGATCCTGGATCGGGCCTTGAGTCTCTCCACATACTCCCGCCTGAGCTTCTCAAATTTCTGTCTCTTCAACATTTCTCTTATGCTCTCCTTAACCATCTCGAAAGGATGCGGTGATGGGGCAATCCGCTCTATGAGCTTCACCAAAACATAGAAGTTGCCTATTTTGAAAAGCCCGGAAACCTCTCCGGGTTCAAGCGACGCCAGGACTTCTTTCATCTCCGGTTTCAACTGATCCACACGATAACGCTCGGGATGAACGCCATGGAAATGAACCGCTTTGGCCACTTCAAAAAAGTCTTCGCCGGATCGCAAACGCCGATATACCTCCCGCATAAGTTTTTCATCCTGGCTTCTTATAACCGCAATCACCACTTTTGCCGGACGCAAATAGTCCTTTTTGTGCTTTTCGTAATACTCTCGTACCTCCTCATCCGTAACCTTCACGCGGGGCCAGATCACCTGTCTTTCGAATTCCCGCACCAGCATCTGACGTTTGTAAAATTCCCAAAGAGACTTCAAGGGCTCCCGCCTTTCATAATGACGATTGAGGGCCTCTAATTCGGTAAGGGTCTGAGCCAGAACGTTGGCTATCACCGTTTTGCGGAGCTTGTCCAGCTCCCTGTCCGAAAGCTTTTTCTTTCCCGGATATCGAATCCTCATATCTCGTCTGAGAAATCTCTGAAATCTCTCGGCTGTAAGCTTCATTTCACCTATGGTTACCACCGGCTTATCCCTGAGCTCCTCTGGGAGTTCTCCCTCCACACCTACCTTCCTCGCCAGCTCCCAGTCCACCTTAACGCCGTATTTCTTTTTCAATCTCTCTATGAGCTCTGCCGTAAGTCTGGCTTCCTCTTTCCTCCTTAAAATCTCGCCCAGATTGGGTATAAGAGCCTCGAAATCACCGGGAGTAGGCCCCACTTTGTCAAGCACACAGATTATTAAGTACCGTCCACGTTCATGAAAGGGCCCCAGAACATCTCCAGGAGAAGCCTTCACAACCTCGGGGCGGAGGGAAGGAGAAATCTGCCTAGGACGCCTGAAGCCCATATCCTTCTTGTTTTTCTCCGAGACTTTCTTAAAGACTTCGTCGCACCCCTTCTCCCGGGCTTCCTTCAACCAGGCCTTCACCTGCGATCCGTCTCTAGAAAAAAGAACCCGCAATTTAACTCTCGGTACAAATTCCCTCTGATAGAGGGCCCAGAGATCCTCGCGTGTAACTTTAATCTTCTGATCCACCTCTTCGTTTCGCAGAAGCAGAAGCGCCCGCACTTTGAGGAAAACCTCAAGTTTTCTTCGATAGGAAGGGGAATCCTGAAGATCCATGGCCTCGGCCTCATCGGCCAGCAGATTCCATTCAATAAAAGGCTCGGGACTCTCTGGAAAAGGGGTATTATCGTCCCGCCAGAAGTTCCACCATTTTTTGAAGTCCTCCGGGGTATAAACTTTATCGTTTATCTTAACCAGGTACGTTTTTCCGAACCCTAAAAAGGCTCGGGCAGTTAAGGGATATCCTAAGCCCCAGATTAAAAGGATTGTTAAGAGGATACGGAACATCGAAAAAGGCTCCTTTTCATGGAAGTTTCCACAATCTCCTCCACCATCTTGCGAGCCAACCCGCTTATAGAAGAAATCTTTCCAAAGTGGAAGACTTTTCGATAATCTTCGCCTTCACGCACATAATAAGTCCCCCACAAAAAACGTCCGTCGCGGGTATCCTTTACCCAGAAGAAAAATCCCAGTGTAACCTGATCACCTACCTCCCGGGCCTCTGTCACCAACCCACCTATCACCGCCTTAACTCCGAATTCCCGTCCCATTTTTTTCACCAGAGTAGCCGGAGCACATCGTCCCGGGGCACACCTTTCTCGCTCAAGGAATTTCCTCACCAGACCTTCTTCCGTAACCTCAAGACCTGATTTCACCATCTCACTAATCACCACTTTGGTAAGCATTTCCCCCACGCCTTCACGCTCTGTCTGATTGATGAAGGGAAGGACCGCCACCTTACATATCCCGGGCTCACGGTTAAAGGCTATCCGCAACTCCGGTCCTCCACGAGAACAGGAAAAACACAGAAAAACCAAAATCCCTCCGGCTAGCCAGTTCCTAAAATTCACTAACCCATTCCTCCGCCTTTACCTTTTCTTCTTTTTCCTTGCGAGCCTGCATTACCACCGGTACAATCTTGCGATTGCGCAAAATCACCTTATTGCCGAGGACATCCCTAAGCCTTAAACTGTATCGCAAGCCGGAAGGGGGATTTTCCAGGAATAAATCTTTTACTACTGCCTTTTCTCCCTGTAGTTCTTTAATTACTTGCCCGTTTTCATCCATTATTTCCCGTGTCCATCCACGCAAAGGCCCCGGACGAGACCCTA
>JALWCD010000028.1:0-2596 GCA_027036915.1 Thermodesulfatator sp.
CTATACCTACATGAGCCGGGACGAGGATTTCGATGGAGGAAATGAGAACTGGAGCAACTTCAAGGCCCGGCGTGTGCGCTTTTTCGTGGACGGTACGGCTCCCAACCGCTCCTGGAAATACTTCGCGCACGTGCAGCTGGAAAGGGGCGACGTCTATCTCCATGACGCTTTCGTCATCTGGAAAAAATCTCCGGCCTTTAAGGTACAGTTCGGCCGGATGAAGATCCCGGCCATGAGTATCGAGTACTGGCAGAGCGGTTTCAAGCAGAATGGGACCGATCGAACCATCTTTACCGATGACTCCGAGAAGTACTGGCCCTATTCCGGGACAAAGAAACTCAAAGTCGGTGGACATTTGCTGGACAATGGTTTTCCCATCGGTGGGATGTTGCTTTTCCGGTCCCAGGGCATCAACGTGAACGGAGCGCTAGATCTCTTCGGCAAAAAGCAGTTTCTGGCCTACTGGTTGGGTTGGTACAATGGACGAGATACCCGGGGCAATTCTAATCGTAGTGATGACCATCTCTACTCCTTCCGACTGGCCTTCAACCTCCTTCCCGGCTCGGATCCTCGAGGACCGCTCGGCCCGGGAACCTTCAATAACTACTTTATGCAGGGTGACTACGGTTATAACACCAATCCGGCGTTGGCTCTCGTGTTTTCCGGGTTCTGGGCCAAGGATAGACCGACAGTTTATTTTAATTCCACGGGGGGTAGGGTTAGCGGAGCCCATGATACCGAAAACTACGGTTTTGATGCGGCCCTTCTCTTCCGCTACAAGGGATTTTCCGCGGATGTTGAGGTGGCCTGGGAGGAATTCATCCAGGATCCAGACAAGGGCGGCAATATCCCCGGAGTGCGGGATGAGGAGACCTGGGATCGCTGGGGTCTAAGGGTGAATCTGGGCTACTTCCTGGTTCCTCGGAAGTGGGAGGTGACCTTCAAGTACGCCTATCTGGTGCGCCTTGACGACAATACCCCGCTTGACTCTCGTAAAAGCGGGCTCGGACTGGTGAGGTTTGACGACGGAAAATACGGGGTCGAGGACTATCTCCAGCAGTTCGTCCTTGGGGTCAATTACTATTTCCATGGGTTCAATCAGTACATCACTTTCGATGTTTCGCTCCTTCAGCTTCATGCGGACGACGCCTCGCCTTCCGAGGCCGCGGCCGTGGGCTTGAGCGCCTCGGATTTTGATTCCGGAACCCAGGACGACTGGCGCTTCCGGGTTATGTATCAGCACTGGTTCTAAAGTTACCTGACTTCCCGCCCTTCCCTCCCTCTACGGAGAGGGAAGGGCCTTAATATTTTTTCCCTCTCAGGCCCTCCCCCTCTGTGGGGGAGGGTGGCCTTTTTCGGGGGTCTCTTTTAATTTATTCACTTCCAGCAGGCTACCCACTCTTGGGCTGTCGGCCCCAGGAGAAGAATTCGCCCATAAGGATCCACCAGACCCGAGAGGCCGGTATTGGCCACCTGAAGCACGTAGCGTCGGGTTTCCACCGCCCGGAGAACGGACTGATAAAAATGCTGAGGAAGAGCCGCCGAACGGTCGAACCAGGCGTCGTTGGTTACCACCACAAGGATTTCGGCTCCGGCCCTAGAACGCTTCCGGGCCAGCCCGGGAAAGACGTTCTCGAAACAGATGAGAATTCCCAGGCGATGACCCGCTATCTCCAGGACTCCGGGCCCTCGACCGGGCTCATAATCGCCGGAAGCCACGGCCAGGTGCCTGAGCCAGGGCAACCATCTCTCAAAAGGTACGTATTCCCCGAAAGGTACCAGGCGTTCCTTGTCGTAAATTCCCAGGACTTTTCCGGAGGGAGAGATGGCGACCACACTGTTTTTGAGGACGTATCCTTCGCGCCGTTTTTCCACTCTCGGGGTTCCGAAAAGAAGAGGACGTCCCAGGGATTGTACCTCCCGCAAAAGCTTCTTTACCAGGGGATCCACGGGAAAGACAAAGGTTACCGCGGTTTCCGGCCAGACTATAAGATCCGGGGCGGCCGAAAGCGTTTTTCGGGAAAGTTCGAAATATTTTTCAAGATTGGCTTCCTCCCGATCTCTTTCCCATTTCACCTCCTGGGGTACGTTGCCCTGAACCAGACAGATCTTGAGAGGCAGGGGCGGCGGTTCTTTGGGGATGAAAAAGAGCGCCCCCAGAAGATTGGCCAGCCAGAGCCCTCCGGCAAGAAAAAGCAAAGGCCGGGCCCTTCGGCCGGTCTTTAGGGCCGCGAACAGCACGTAGTTGGACCAGGCCAGAAAAAAGGAAAGTCCGTAAACCCCTACCAGAGCCGCGGGCTGTATGAGATAAGGATTTACGGCCAGAGCCGCTCCCAGGGGTTCCCAGGGGAACCCGAAAGGCCCAAGGCCCCGTAAAATCTCGAATCCCATCCAGAGAGCGGCGAAGGCCAGCCCGCCTCCAAAATTAGGGTGAGCCAGGAAACCGAATCTTTCGGAAAGGGCCAGCGCCAGTCCGGGATAAAGCCCCAGGTACAGGCTCAGGAGGAGGTGTATTCCCAGAGCCGCGGGCCAGGGAAAGCCTCCGAAGCGAACCATGACCGGAACCAGCCAGTAAAGAAGTGTGCAGAAAGGGACA
>JALWCD010000028.1:2606-4723 GCA_027036915.1 Thermodesulfatator sp.
CCGAGATGGACCACTCCCAGAATGAGACCGACCCGGAAGGCTCTGCCGAAGCCCCTTCCGGAAGCTACCCGGAGTCCCGGGATCAAAGCCACCCAGGCGAGAAAATAAAAGGCCGGTTTGGGAAAGGCCAGGGTCAGAAGCAGGCCCGAAGAGATCGCCCCCGGAAGATCAGGCGACCGTATGAGGACGAACCCTGAGGGCCCGGATGGCCCGTTCGTCAGCCGAAAGAACCTCCATTTCAAGTCCCGATACCTCCAGCCGCTCGGAAGGTCGGGGTAGGCGCCCGAGTTTTTCCTGAATTAATCCGGCCAGGGTTTCGTAGTCTCCCCGGGGTAGCTCCACTCCGAAGGCCCTCTCCACCTCCTCCAGTGGAGTCTCGGGATTTACCAGGAACCACCCTTCGGGATCACGCAAAAAACGGGGTTTTTTGACGGGAAAAAGAAATTCCAGGAGATCCCGAAGACGCACCATGCCAGAAAGGGAACCGAATTCATCTATGACCAGGGCCACGGATTCGCCCCGTTCACGAAACCCTCTGAGGGCCTCTCGCACCTTAAGACTTTCGGGAATCACATAGGCCTGGCGCAGAACTTCCCTGAGAGAGAATTCCTCCCCCATCCTCCGAACCAGGTCCTTGAGGGCCACCACCCCCAGAAAATCGTCTAGATCCCGTCCATAGACCGGATAATAATCGTGGGGGGCCGAGGCGACCCTTCGCCAGATTTCCTGCCCGGTGGCCTCCGCCGGGAGACCCACCAGTTCCTTCCGGGGAATCATGATTTCCCGGACCGCCACCCGCCTTAGCCGCAGCACCGAGAGGACGATTTCCCTTTCCTCCGGAGTCAAAAGCCCTTCGCGCTCGGCCTCTCCTACCAGCTCGCCGAGTTCTTCCGTAAATTCCCGCAGATGTTCCTCGGGAGTCTTCTGAAAGAGGGCCTTGAGAACCTCAAACCAGGAAGGCGTTTCTGACATGTTTTTAAAGTAACGATTACCGGAAAAGAAAGTCAAGCCGGTTTTTCATGGCCGGGAGGGGAAAGGTTGGGGGCCGGGCTTCTGGATAAAAGGGGGCTCTCGGGTAAAATAAGAGCGTGCTCCCTTGGGGTGTTCTGGACGAGGAAGACTGGCGGATCCTGCGTGATCTATATGCGCTGGCTCCGGATTGTGCTAAGTTTCTCTCTCGTCGTCTGGGCCTGGATCTCGGAGAGACCATGAAAAGACTCCGCAGGCTGGAGTCCCTGGGATTCCTGGAGCGGGTGAAGGGGCGTTTTCTCAAAAAGAAAGGCCTCCGTCGCCCCAAACACATGAACCATACCTATTACGAGCTTTCGCGGGAGGCCAGGCTCTACCTGCGGGCCCTACTTTTTGCCGAGGAGGTTAAAAAGGCATGATGGAAGAGGTTTCCTTCTCCAGTCCCGAACTCATGGAGGGCGAGAGCATCGAGGTTCCCGAGGTGCTCCCCCTCATGGCCATAAGAGACATCGTGCTTTTTCCGGGCATGGTCATCCCCCTTTTCGTGGGCCGGGAAAAGAGCCTGGAGGCGGTCTCGGAGGCCCTGGCAGGGGAAAAACTCCTGGCTCTGGTCACTCAGAAGGATCCCATGGAAGAGGATCCCTCCCCGGAAAGTCTTTTTCGCGTGGGGGTGGTGGGGCTCATCATCCGGACCTTCAAGCTCCCGGAAGACCGGCTCAAAGTGCTGGTTCAGGTGCTGGCCCGGGTGAGAATAGAGGAATATCTCCAGTTTGAGCCCTACTTTAAGGTTCGCATCACCCCGATCCGGGAGAAGGAACCCCAGACCCTTTCGGTGGAATCCGAAGCCCTCATGCGTTCGGTCCGGGAGACGGCGGAGAAAGTCCTGGCCCTGAGGGGGCTTCTCAATCCGGATCTTTCCGCTCTTCTGGCCTCGGTGGAGGAACCCGGTCGGCTCTCCGATCTCATAGCCGCTCACGTGCGTTTCAAGATCTCCGAAGGCCAGGATCTTCTCGAAACCTATGAAGGACTCGAGCGACTGAAGAAGATCTATCGCTATCTTCAGCGGGAGTTCGAGATCGCAAGTCTCCAGGCCAAGATTCAGACCGAGGCCCAGGAGGAGATGGCCGAAGAATACGCCGGCAAACTCA
>JALWCD010000029.1 GCA_027036915.1 Thermodesulfatator sp.
GAGATGACCGGGGCCCAGATGATCGTGGAGGCCCTGAAGCGGGAGGGCGTGGAGGTTATTTTCGGCTATCCCGGCGGAGCGGTGATCGACATCTACGACGAGCTTTACAGGACTCCGGAGATCAAGCACGTGCTGGTGCGACACGAGCAGGGGGCGGCGCACGCCGCCGACGGATACGCCCGTTCCACCGGAAAAGTGGGGGTCTGTCTGGTGACCTCCGGTCCCGGAGCCACCAATACCGTAACCGGGATCGCCACCGCCTATATGGACTCCATCCCCATCGTGGTCCTCACCGGACAGGTGCCCACCAAGCTCATCGGAAACGACGCCTTTCAGGAGGTGGACATCACCGGTATCACCCGGCCCTGCACCAAACACAACTTCCTGGTCAAGCGCACCGAAGATCTCCCCCGGATCCTCAAGGCCGCCTTCCACATCGCCCGCACCGGACGGCCCGGGCCGGTGCTGGTGGATCTACCCAAGGATGTCCAGCAGGGCAAGGCGGAGTTCTACTGGCCGGAAGAGATTCGCCTGCGAAGCTACAATCCGGTTTATGACCCTCATCCCCGCCAGGTGGAAAAGGCCTATCGGTTACTGGAGAGCTGCACCCGGCCGGTGGTGCTCGTGGGCGGAGGGGCCATCGCCTCCGGAGCCCACGAGGAGTTGCGGGAGCTGGCCGAGCGCCTTCACCTTCCGGTCACCATGACCCTCATGGGCCTGGGAGGCTTTCCGGGGACTCATCCCCAGTCCCTGGGCATGCTCGGCATGCACGGCACCTACTACGCCAACATGGCGGTGGCCAACAGCGATCTCATCCTGGCCGTGGGAGCCCGTTTCGACGATCGGGTGACCGGGAAGGTGGACGCCTTCGCCCCCATGGCCAAGATCATCCACATCGACATCGACCCCACCTCCATCCAGAAAAACGTCCGGGTGGACGTGCCCATCGTGGGCGACTGCAAGCGGGCCCTGGAAAAGCTCCTTCAGATCGTGAAGGAGGTGGGGCGGCCGGAAAAGATCTGGCGTGAGCAGTTCAAGGATTGGTGGGAGCAGATCGAGATCTGGAAAAAACGCTACCCCCTCACCTACAAACAGGAGGGCGATTATATCAAGCCCCAGTTCGTGATCGAAAAACTCTATGAGCTCACCCGGGGGGAGGCCATCGTGACCACCGAGGTGGGGCAGAACCAGATGTGGACGGCCCAGTATTACAAGTTCGACAAACCCCGCACCCTCATCACCTCCGGGGGGCTCGGCACCATGGGCTTCGGGTTCCCGGCGGCCATCGGAGCTCAGATAGGGAACCCGGATAAGACCGTAATCGACGTGGCCGGCGACGGCTCCATTCAGATGAACATTCAGGAGATGGCCACGGCCATGGAACAGGGCCTGCCCATCAAGGTCATCATCCTCAATAACGGTTATCTGGGTATGGTCCGTCAGTGGCAGGAACTCTTTTACGAGAGACGGTACTCGGCGGTCAAGTTCCAGGTCATACCGGATTTCGTGAAACTGGCCGAAGCTTACGGAGCCCTGGGACTCAGGGCCACCCGTCCGGAAGAGGTTGAACCGGTCCTGAAACAGGCCCTGGAGAGCGACCGGTTGACCCTGGTGGACATCCACATTGCTCCGGAAGAGGGAGTGTTCCCGATGGTTCCGGCCGGAAGGGCCACCACGGAAATGATCCTGGTTTAGGAGGCGAAGATGGCGGAAAAGAAACATACGCTTTCGGTGCTGGTGGAAAATACTCCCGGGGCCCTGGCCAGAATTGCCGGGCTTTTCAGCGGGCGCGGGTTCAATATCGACAGCCTCTGCGTGGCCGAAACCCTGGACCCCACCCTTTCCCATCTGACGCTGGTTACCCGGGGCGACGATCTCATCATCGAGCAGATCATCAAACAGCTCCGGCGCCTGATAGACGTTTACAAGGTGGTGGACGTCACCGAAGAGGGAGAGTTCGTGGAAAGGGAGATGGCCCTCATCAAGGTGCGGGCCGAAAAGGAGACCCGGGCCGAGGTCCTCCGGATGTGCGACATCTTCCGCTGTAAGGTGGTGGATGTAAGCCCCCGCACCTACACCATCGAGGTCACCGGCCCTCAGAGCAAACTTCAGGCGGTGATCGAGCTTCTGAAACCCATCGGCATCAAGGAGATCGTCCGCACCGGGGTCATCGCCATGAAACGGGAAAAGAAGTCCCCTTAAACCGCCTCCTCCCTACCCCTTGAAAAGTTCGCGAGAGAGGGTATAGGTCTCCCGTAACCCTGCGGAGGAGGCTATCCATGTTAAAACTCGACCCCCAACGTCCCGAGCTGAGTCCGGAGGAGGCGGCCTGGTTCGAAGAGGCCTTTCGGCGGTGTGCCCGAAGGGTGTTGCTCGCCACCACCCTGGCCGGTTCCGGGCATCCCGGAGGCTCGCTTTCCTCGCTGGGCCTCCTCCTTTTGGTCTACGCCCTGGCCAGGGTCGATCCCAAAAATCCCCGGGCCCCGGAAAGGGATCGGGTGGTGGTGAGTCACGGTCATATCAGCCCCGGGGTCTACAGCGTACTCTGCGAATACGGGTTCTTTCCGGAGGAGCCCTTTCTGCTGGAATTTCGCCGGGCGGGCTCGGCCTTTGCCGGTCATGTGGAACAGGCCGTGCCCGGTGTGGAATGGAATACCGGAAACCTGGGGCAGGGGCTGTCGGCGGCCTGCGGCATGGCCCGGGCGCTCAAACTCAAGGGGCTTCCGGCCCGGGTCTTTTGCCTCATGGGAGACGGAGAGCAGCAGAAAGGGCAGGTCATCGAGGCCCGGCGCTGGGCCGTCAAGTTCGGCCTGAACAACCTTTGCGTAATCATCGACTACAATCGCCTCCAGATCGGCGGAGACACCTATCAGGTCATGCCTCAGGACCTGCGGGCCGAGATCGAAGCCACCGGCTGGAACCTCATCGAGGTCAACGGACACGACTTTTCCGCCCTCTACCGGGCGCTAAGAAGCTTCCTCCTGGGAAAGGTTCCGCGCCCCGATAGCCCCACCGCCATCCTGGCCCACACCGTCATGGGCCACGGGGTCTCCTTCATGGAAAACGACGCCAAATGGCACGGGGCGCCTCTTTCTCCGGATCTCTGCCGGAAGGCCCTGACCGAACTGGGTTTCGAGGCCGAGGAGCTCGACCGCTGGCTGGAAAAACGCCGGGATTATCCGGTTGCCTTCCCGCATCAGCCCCACGATCCGGAACCGGTAGAGATAGATCCCGGAGAACCCGTGCTTTACGACCCGGAGACCAGGACCGATTGCCGCTCGGCTTACGGAAAGGCCCTGCTTTCGCTGGCCGAAAGGAACAATCTCCCGGGAAAACCTCCCAGAGTGCTGGGGCTTACCTGCGATCTCGAGGGTTCGGTCAAGATGTCGGCCTTTCGCAAACACTCACCGCAGGCCTTCCATGAGTCCGGAATCCAGGAACACCATACGGCGGCGGTCGCCGGAGCCCTTTCCAGAGAGGGCTTCCTGGTCTTCTTTTCCACCTTCGGGGTCTTCGGGGTGGACGAGGTCTATAATCAGCTCCGCCTGAACGTCCTCAACCGCACGGCCCTCAAGGTGGTCTGCACCCATCTCGGAGCGGATGTGGGAGAGGATGGTCCCACGCACCAGTGCGTGGATTATCTGGGGCTTCTCTTAAGCCTCAAAGACTTCGAGATCTATCTCCCGGCGGATCCTAACCAGACCGACCACATCATACGTTTCGTGGCCAGACGTCCGGGCAACGTCTTCGTGGGCATGGGCCGTTCCAAGGTGCCCGTGATTACGGATAAAGATGGGCGGCCCTTTTTCGGAAAAGATTACCGGTTCAAACCGGGGCAGGCCGACTGGATCCGGCGAGGAAAAGATGGAACCTTCGTAACTTATGGGGCCATGGTGCACCGGTGTCTGGCCGCCCGGGAAATCCTCAAAGAGAAAGGGCTTTCGGTAGGGGTGCTCAACATGGCCTCCGTGCGACCTTTCCCCCGGGAGGATCTCCTTAGGGCCGCCGAGATCGGCCCCATCCTGGTGGTGGAGGATCACCTGGTGGAGACCGGTCTGGGCAGTCTCTGCGCCCGGGAGCTTGCTCTCTCGGGAAAATCGGCCCCTATCCGTCTTAAGGGACTGGAACACTACGCCTCCTCCGGAAAACCGGACGAACTTTTCGCCCGGGCCGGACTCGATCCTAAAAGCCTGGCCGCCGAAATGGAAGCTCTCCTTCGAGCGTCGTGAGCCAGCCCCTGCCCGAGGAAGATCAGAATCTACCCCTTACCGCTCATCTTCTAGAGCTCCGGGAACGCATCCTTAAAAGTCTTCTGGCCTGGGTAGCGGCCTCGGGCCTCTGTTACTGGCAACTCACCCCTCTCCTGAACTTCCTCCTGAAACCGCTTCGGGCGGTCCTCCCTGAGGGGCAGCAGATCATTTTTGTGGCCTATCAGGAGGCCTTCTTCACCTACCTCAAGGTGGCCCTCATCTGCGGAGCGGTACTGGCCAGCCCGGCGATCATCTTTCAGGCCTGGCGCTTCGTGGCCCCCGGACTCTACGCCCACGAAAAACGTTTCGCCCGCCCCCTGATCCTCGCCTCCTGTTTCGCCTTCCTCGGAGGCGCGGCCTTCGCCTACTTCCTGGTCTTCCCCAAGGCCTTTCGGTTCCTGGCCTCTTTCGGAGGCGAGCTCCTGGAATTCAAACCCATCTTGCGGGATTATGTG
>JALWCD010000030.1 GCA_027036915.1 Thermodesulfatator sp.
TTTTCGAGGACTATCTGGACGACGACGGTCAACATCCGGAACCGGTCCCCATCCGTCTTCACCTGGAAAAGAGAGGGGATCAAGTGGTCCTCGATTTCCGGGACTCGGCCCCGCAGCTTGAGACCGGGCTAAACGCCGTACGCTCGGTGACCCGGGCGGCGGTCTTCTACGTCTTCCTTTCCCTGGCCGGGGGGCTCATTCCCCCGAATCAGGGGGCCCTGATCCCCCTTGAGATCCTCACCCAGCCCGGCACGGTGGTGGACGCCCGGCCGCCGGCCCCGGTGGCCGGGGGCAACGTGGAGACCTCCCAGCGCATCGTGGATGTCATCCTGGGGGCCCTGGCCCAGGCCCTGCCCGAACGCATCCCGGCGGCCTCCTGCGGTTCCATGAACAATCTGGCCTTTGGGGGCCGGCTCGGCCAGGAAGAGTTCGCCTACTACGAGACCATCGGCGGAGGCATGGGAGGGCGTCCGGGGGCCCCGGGACTCTCGGGTATCCATACCCACATGACCAATACCCTGAACACCCCGGTGGAGGCCCTGGAGAACGCCTTTCCGCTGGTGGTGGAGCGTTACGGTCTTAGACCTCGCTCCGGGGGAGCCGGACGCTACCCGGGAGGAGACGGGATGGTGCGGCGTTTTCGTTTTCTGGTGCCGGTCACGGTGAGTCTCCTTACCGAAAGACGCCGGCTTTCGCCTTACGGCCTTTACGGGGGGCAGCCGGGCAAGCGGGGGCAGAATCTGCTTTTCGACCGGGAGGGCCGGAAAAGGGTCCTTCCGGGGAAAGGGGTCTTCGAGCTTGAGCCCGGCGAGGTCCTCGAGATCCGGACTCCGGGTGGCGGGGGCTACGGACGAAAGGCCTGATGGAGGCCGCGCTCTATCTCCACGTGCCGTTTTGCCGGAGGAAGTGTCCTTACTGCGATTTTTACTCCGTGACCGAACCCCCGGACGAGGAGATCTACCTGGAGGCTCTATTTACCGAGGCCCGTCTCTGGCGGGAACACCTTCCGGAGGACCCGGTTTTCGTGACCTTTTACGCCGGAGGCGGAACCCCTTCCCTGCTTTCTCCGGATTTTTACGGCCGGCTGCTTGAGGGCCTGGGGCGGATATTTAAGCTTCGGCCCGAGGAGCTGACCCTGGAGGCCAATCCGGAGGGCCTGACTCTCGAGAGGCTTTCGGCCTACCGCCGGGTGGGCTTCAATCGCCTGAGTCTGGGCCTCCAGAGTCTCCTTGAGAAGGGCCTCAAGGCCCTGGGGCGGGCCCACACCGTGGAGGAGGGCCTTCGGAGCGTGGAGACCGCCCGGGCGGCCGGATTCGAAAATCTTTCCCTGGACTTCATCTTCGGCTGGCCGGGCCAGGGCCTTAAGGATCTCGAGGAGGAACTGGCGGCGGTCTCCCGCCTCTCCCCGGAGCATCTTTCCTATTACGAACTCACGCCCGAGGAAGGCACGCCGCTTTACCAGGCCCTCCGAGGAGGCTCCCTTCGGCTTCCGGGGGAAGACCTCCTGGTGGAGATGCACCGGCTGATTCATGAAAGGCTTGAAGCGGCGGGCTTCCGGCACTACGAAATCTCAAACTACGCCCGTCCCGGCCGGGAATGCCGCCACAACCTTTTTTACTGGCGGGCCAGGCCCTATCTGGGGCTCGGCCCGGCCGGGGCCTCCTTTCTCGGGAGACGACGCTTCCGCAACCCCGAAAACCTCCGGGAATACCTCAAGGCCCTTAAGGGCGGGCGTCTTCCGGCCCTTCTGGAGGAGACCCTTTCTCCGGAGGCCGCCTTTCGGGAGGCCGTTTTTCTCCATCTGCGGCTTTCGGAGGGGGTGCGGCGGGAGGAATTTCGCAGGCGTTTCGGAAGGGATCCCTTCCGGGTCTTTTCCCGGGAAATCCAGGAACTGAAGCGGGCGGGGCTTATCGAGGTCGGGGAAGAGGGTTTTCGCCTTACCTTTCGGGGGAGACTGCTGGCCAATCAGGTCCAGTTGAAATTTCTTTAAGGACATATTATATTTTCGCTTAAGAGCGGGCATAGCTCAGGGGTAGAGCATCAGCTTCCCAAGCTGAGGGTCGCGGGTTCGAATCCCGTTGCCCGCTCCAGAAAAACTGGAAAGCCCGGAAGTGGGCCTGAGCGCCCACTTTTTTGTTATGGAAAAAGAAAAGTTGATCCAGGAAGTTTGGGAACTGGCGGAGCCGGTGATCCTGGCCCGGGGCCTGGAGCTGGTGGAGGTGGAGTGGCAGCGGGAGGTCCGGGGCTGGGTGCTGAGGCTTTATATCGACAAGCCCGGAGGGGTGACCCTGGGGGACTGTGTGAAGATCAGCGAGATCGTGGGTGATCTTCTGGATGCCAGGGATCTGATTCACCATTCCTATCACCTGGAGGTCTCCTCTCCGGGGCTGGAGCGGCCCCTGCGCAAAAAGGAGGATTTCGACCGCTTCGCTGGAGACCGGGTGCGCATCGTACTCAGGGCCCCTCTGGAAGGCCGGAAGACCTTTACCGGGCTTCTCAGGGGCCTGGAGGGGGACGAGGTGCTGGTGGAGGTGGAGGAGGGGCTGGTCCGTATCCCCTACGGGGCCATAAAAAAGGCCCGGCTCAAACCGGAAATCCAGTTTTAGGAGAACAGCCATGGCCGAGGACGTAAGGAAGATCGTGGAGTTGATGAGCAAGGAGCGGGGGCTTCCCAAGGAGGTCATCGTTTCGGCCCTGGTGGAGGGTATGCGCACGGCCGCCCAGAAGAGGCTGGGCCCCCAGGCCGAGGTGGAGGCCATTTACGATGAGGATCGGGGTGAAATCGAAGTCTTCCGTCTCTACGAGGTGGTGGAGGAGGTTCGCAATCCGGAAAAGGAGATCTCTCTGGCCGAGGCCCGGAAGAAGAATCCTTCGGCCAGGGTGGGGGACACCATCGGTGAGCCGGTCAACATCAAAGACCTGGGACGCATCGCGGCTCAGCTCACCAAACAGATCCTTACCCAGAAGATCCGCGGCGCGGAACGGGAATTGATCTATCAGGAATACAAGAACAAGATCGGGGAGATCGTAAGCGGATTCGTGCATCGTTTTAGCAAGCGGGACGTCATCCTTTCCCTGGGACGGGCCGAGGCCCTGCTCCCGGAAAAGGAACAGATCCCCACCGAGAGATACCATCGGGGGGAAAGACTCCGGGCCCTCCTCATCGAGGTTCGCCGGTCGGGAGATCCTCAGCTCGTGGTCTCCCGCACACATCCGGAGTTTCTCAAGAAACTTTTTGAACGGGAGGTTCCGGAGATCCGGGAGGGCATCGTCAAGATCGTGGCGGTGGCCCGGGAACCCGGAAGGAGGGCCAAGATGGCTGTGACCTCCACGGATCCGGAGGTGGATCCGGTGGGGGCCTGTGTGGGGCTCAGGGGGTCCCGGGTGCAGGTGGTGGTCCAGGAGCTCAAGGGGGAGAAGATCGACATCATCCCCTGGGACCCCGATCCGGCCAAACTGGTCTATAACGCCCTTTCTCCGGCGGAGTGTACCCAGGTGATCGTGGACGAGGAGGCCAAAACGCTGGAGGTCATCGTACCCGACGATCAGCTCTCGCTGGCCATCGGCCGGGAGGGGCAGAACGTGCGTCTGGCTTCCAAACTTCTCGGCTGGCGGATCGATGTGTATAGTGAGACCCAGTACGCCCGCAGGCAGGATCCTGAATTCCTGAAGATGCTGGAAGTGGAGGGGCTCTCGGAGGAGGTGGCGGGGAGGCTCTACGATCAGGGAATTAGTTCTGTGAAGGCCCTGGCCGAGGCGGAACCCGAAAGAGTGGCTGAAATCGGGCGTTTGCGTCTTTCCGAGGCCGAGGAGTTGATCGCCCGGGCCAGGGAGAAACTGGCCGCGGAGGGAAATGTCCCGGAGTAAGCATGTACCCCTCAGGATGTGTATCTTTTGTGGTAGGCGGGCTCCCAAGGGCGAGCTTCTGCGGCTGGCGCTGGACGCCGACGGGCGGCCCGTCTACGATGCCCGGCAGAGACTTCCGGGGCGGGGGGCTTACCTCTGCGGGGAAGAGAAATGTTTGAGCAAACTCGCGACCCCAAAAGGGCAGAGGCGTTTGAGTCGGGCCTTTCGGGGCCGGATGAAGGGCTTTCAGCCGGCCCTGATCGAGGTCCTTTTGGGGGCCAGGGGAGGCTTGAGAAGAGATGAGCAAGATTCGAATTTACGATCTGGCTAAAGAACTGGAGGTCGGTCCCAAGGAGCTGGCCGAAAAGATCAAGGCCATGGGCATAGAGGTCAAGAGTCATTCCTCGACCATTTCCGAGGAGGAGGCCGAGAGGGTGCGGGCGGAAATCCGGAAAGAGGCCTCCGCACCCCGGGGCGCCGAGCCCGGCCGGGGACCGGCTTCGGGGGAGGAAGCTCCCCAGGCCGTCATCATCCGACGTCGCGAGGAGAAGGAGACCCGTCCCAAGCGTCTGAAACTCAAAATCAAAAAGTCCAGGCCCCGGACGGAGGAGGCTCCCCCTCCGGAGGAAAAGCCGGCCGCAAGCCCGGAGAAGGCCGAAGAGAGGCCTGCAGAGGAGGCCCGGGAGCCGAAGACCGGTCCGGAAATCCGGGAACCGGAAAGGTCGGAAGCCCCCGAAAAATCGGAAGTTTCCGAAAGACCCCAGGAACTTCCGGATCTCAAGGCCCGGATCATTTCCCGGATCGACACCGAGAAGATCGCCCCCAAACCCAAGAAACGGGTGGTCAAGGAC
>JALWCD010000031.1 GCA_027036915.1 Thermodesulfatator sp.
AGGCCGTGGCGAAAATCCATTTCGAAAACATGCACTACCGCCGGGACATCGGGGCCAAGGCCCTGAGACATCTGCGCTCTCCCCTAGTGGGGATTCTGGTGGGAAGCAAGAGTGACCTGCCCCTGGGGGAGGCCGCGGAGAAGATCCTGCGGGATTTCGGAGTGCCTTACGAGGTGGAGGTGGCCTCGGCCCACCGGCAACCGGAAAAGGTGAAACGCTATGCGGAGGAGGCCGAAAGCCGGGGGCTTAAAGTGCTCATCGCCGGAGCGGGGCTTGCGGCTCATCTCCCTGGCGTGATAGCGGCCCACACCACCCTGCCCGTTATCGGGGTTCCGGTCCCGGCCGGTCCGCTAAACGGGGTGGACGCCCTGCTGTCCATTGTCCAGATGCCCCGTGGGGTGCCGGTGGCCGGAGTAGGGATCGGCAATATGGCCAACGCCGCCCTGCTGGCGGTAGAAATCCTGGCTCTCTCCGATCCGGATCTCAAGGAGAAACTCCGAAGGTACCGGGAGAAACTCGCTCAGGGATGAAGATCCTTAGAGCCGAAGAGGAAGAGGCCTTAAGCGAAGCCCTGCGGGTCCTTTCCGAGGGCGGGATCGTGGGGCTTCCCACCGAGACCTTTTACGGGCTTGCGGTGGACCCTTTCTCGGAGGTGGCCGTCAGACGGCTCTATACCCTCAAACGCCGCCGGCGGGAGAAACCGGTTCTTCTCCTCATCGGGGATCCGGAGGAAGTGGAAAGGCTTGCGGCCGAGGTCCCGGAGGTGGCCCGGGAGCTCATGGCCCGTTTCTGGCCCGGCCCTCTAACGCTGGTGTTCCGGGCTCGGCCGGAGGTCCCCCCCTGGGTGACCGCGGAGACCGGCACCGTGGCCCTGAGGGTCTCCTCGCATCCCCTGGCCCGCGAGATTCCGCGACTTTTCGGGAGGGCCGTCACCGGGACCAGCGCCAACCTCTCCGAAGAGCCTCCGGCAACCAGCGCCGAGGAAGTGGCCCATTACTTCCCGGACATAGACCTCATCCTGGACGGCGGGCCCACCCCCGGGAGGAAACCCTCCACCCTGGTTTCGGTGGTCTCGGGCCGCCCGGAGCTCCTCCGTCCGGGTGAGATCCCTTGGGAGAGCCTGGAGAAGGTGGTAGAATCCTGGCCATGAAAATCGCCTTTTGCGGAAAGGGCGGGGTCGGAAAGAGCACCATCGCGGCCCTCCTCTGCGGGGCCCTGCTTGAGGAGGGTTATCAGGTGCTGGCCATCGACGCCGATCCCAGCCCGCATCTTGGCCGACTCCTAGGTTTCGAGGCCTCCGAAAGGCTGACCCCTCTCTCGGAGATGCGAGAATTGCTTGCGGAACGGGCCCAGAAACAGGGTCCCTACTACACCCTCAATCCCCGCATCGAGGACCTTCCCGAAAGATTCATGCTCACCCGGGACGGTCTTCGTCTCATGGTGCTCGGGGCCATAAGGGAGGCCGGCGGGGGATGCGCCTGCCCGGAACAGACCGTCTTACGCAGACTACTCTCCTACCTCATACTTCGGGCCCAGGAGGCTGTGGTGGTGGACATGGAGGCCGGAGTGGAACATTTCGGACGGGCCACGGTGGTCCCCATGGACTATATCCTGGTGGTGACCCAGCCCTATCGGGGAAGTCTTGAGACCGCCCGCCAGATCCTGCGACTGGCCGGGGAACTGAAGCTTGAGAGGGTCTTCGTGGTGGGCAACGCCGTAAGAGATAGTGAGGACGAGGCCTTCATCGAGACCGAGCTGGGAAAAAAACCCTTGGTTTCCTTCCCGCAGGATCCCGAAATCCTCAGAGCCGAAAGAACCGGGCGGAGTCTTCTTGAGGTCCAGGGTCCCGGCCGGACGGTAGCCCGCGAACTCCTGCAACGGCTAAAGACCCATGGAGCTTGAAGACATCCAGAGTCTTTACGATCCCCGTGAGATCGCCATCGACAAGGTAGGGATAAAAGGGATCCGCTATCCGGTCTCGGTGCTGGACAAACGGCGGGGGCTGCAACATACCGTGGCCGAGATCAACATGTACGTGGATCTACCCCGGGAATTCAAAGGTCCGCACATGAGCCGTTTTATTGAAATCCTGAACGAATTTCGGGAGGAAATCCACATCAAGAACATTCCTTTCATCCTGGAGCGTATGCGAGAGAAGCTTTCGGCCAAGGTGGCGCATCTCGAAATATCCTTTCCGTATTTTCTGAAAAAAGAGGCCCCGGTAAGCCGTTCGCCTTCCCTTATGGAATATCAATGTCTTATTGCCGGGGCCAAGAGCGAGGATCGGCTGGACATCGTTCTGGGAATAAAGGTTCCGGTGATGACGGTCTGTCCCTGCTCCCAGGCCATAAGTGAAATTGGAGCCCATAATCAACGGGGGGAGGTAACCTTACGGGTCCGTTTCAGGAAGTTCGTCTGGCTTGAAGATCTGATCGAAATCGTGGAGGCCTCGGCCTCAAGTCCGGTTTACCCGTTGCTCAAACGCCCGGACGAAAAATTCGTGACCGAGACAGCCCATAAGAAACCCCGTTTCGTGGAGGATGTGGTGAGAGAGGTGGCCCAGAGGCTCCTTGAACATCCAGATATTATCTGGTTTGCGGTCTCGGCCGAAAACTTCGAATCCATCCACGCCCATAACGCCTACGCCTACATCGAAAGAACCAAAGACTCCTAGCCTATTCCTCCTCAAGCTCGATTTCCGCAAAGGAGTGGCCGCAATCATAACATTTTACATCCAGAATCTTTTCCAGAAGGGCCACGTATATCTCCTCCGCCCCGCATTCGGGACAGGGAGTCTCGATCTCCCCGCCTTCCACCACGTTCCTGATTTCCTCGCGCAATTCCTCGGGCACCTCGGGATCAAACACGATCTTCACCGCTGACCTCCTCCTGGGACTTCTCCTGGCAAAATAACAACCTCCGTGGGCCTTGTAAAGGAGAATTTTTGAACAAAATGAAAAATTCGCGATTTCCGGAAGGCCCCGGAACGGGACTTTCGGCCACCCCCAGGGCCCTCAAGCCCAGTTCATCCTCTCCGAAACGCCAGATCTCCTCCATGACCCGGCGATGTTTTTCATGTTCCCTCACCACGCCTCCGCGTCCCACCTCCCGGGGTCCCACCTCGAACTGGGGTTTGATCAGGGCCAGGATGAGCCCTCCGGTTTTCAGGATCCTTACCGCGGCAGGCAGGATCTTCTTTAGCGAAATGAAGGAGACATCGATGGTTACCAGATCCACTTTTTCCGGAAGATCCTCCGAATTAAGGTACCGGGCGTTCACCCCTTCCAGGGAGACCACCCGGGGATCCCGTCGCAGTTTTTCATGAAGCTGCCCCCGGCCTACGTCGATGGCGTAAACCCTGCGGGCCCCATGCTGGAGGAGACAATCGGTAAACCCTCCGGTAGAAGCCCCCAGGTCGGCACAGACCCAATCTTTCACCTCCAGACCGAAAACCCTGAGGGCCCCCTCGAGTTTAAGTCCCCCTCTGGAAACGTAGGGTAGTCCCCGCCCCCGGATTTCAATCTCTGCGGTGGGAGAGATTCGGGTTCCGGCCTTGTCCACCCTCTGGCCGTCCACCCACACTTCCCCGGCCATAATCAGGGCCCGGGCCTTCTCGCGGCTTTCGACCAAGCCCCGTTCCACCAGCAATCGATCCAGGCGCACCTTTTTCATGGTTGACTTTTGGAGACCTCTTCCTATTCTATCTCATGATCTTCGGCTCAGGATGGCTGGATGCGGATCGGTCTTCTGGGAGGAACCTTTGATCCCATTCACCTGGCCCACCTTCGCATAGCGGAAGAGGTCCGGGAGGAATTGGCCCTCTCCGAGGTCTGGTTCATTCCGGCCGGGGTTCCGCCTCACAAACGAGCCGAGCCCCATCTGCCCTTTGAAGAACGCCTCCGCCTGGTGGAACTGGCCGTAAAGGATCACCCGGCCTTTCGGGCCCTGGACCTCGAGGGTCGACGCCCGGGCCCATCCTATACCGTGGACACCCTGAAGGAACTCCGCCAGCGCCACCCTCAACACGAATTTTTTTTCATCCTGGGGCTGGATGCCTTCTTGGAGATAGAAACCTGGTATCAGTATCCCCGAATACCCGAACTTGCCCGACTGGTGGTGGTGAGCCGGGGAGAATTTCCCCTGGAGAAAGCCAGAATCCGGGCCCGGGAACTCTTTCCCGAAAAGGAAATTCTCTTTCTTTCCGTAACCCGGCTGGACATCTCCTCCACCGATATCCGTCGGCGCCTTAAGGCCGGACTTTCCGTGCGTTATCTGGTCCCAGAGCCGGTCTTTGAGGCCCTCAAGAATTTTCGGGTTATAATAGAGAATGATGCGCCGGGAAGAGATTGAAAGGATTCTGAACGAGCTTCTTCCCCGGATGCTTTCCGAGCATCCGGAAACCCGCCTGGCGGTGGAGCGTATTCTTTATGAGAAGGGCCTCTCCAGAGAGGAGGCCGAGGCGCGCTTTGAACGGATGCTGGAGGAGATCCGGAAGCTCCGGGAGGACTTCCAGGAGCTGAAAAGAGAAAGCGATCGGCGCTGGGAGGAAATGAACCGGAGATGGGAGGAGCTGAAGGAAGAGAATGCCAGGCTCTGGCGGGAATTCCAGGAGTTGAAAAAGGAAAGCGACCGACGCTGGGAAGAGACGAACCGGAGATGGGAGGAGCTAAAGAGGGAGAGCGACC
>JALWCD010000032.1 GCA_027036915.1 Thermodesulfatator sp.
CTCTCGTTCCACCATAGACCGTCTTTTGGCTCCGGAAAGAGAACGTCTCAATCTCAAATCGCGGGCCAAAACCAAGCCCGGTTCCCTTCTAAAAAGGCAGATACCTATTCGCTCTCATGCGGGTTGGAAAGAGAATGAGCCGGGTTTTGTGGAAGCCGATCTTGTGGGACATGACGGAGGTCTGGCCAAAGGAGACTTTGCCTGGTCTCTAACTCTGGTGGATGTTTTTACCCAATGGACAGAGATAGAACCTCTGAGGAATCGGGCTCAGGTGTGGGCTTTTTCAGCCCTTAACGAGGCCAAAGAACGCTTTCCGTTCCCTCTAAAGGGGATTGATTGCGATAATGACTCGGCCTTCATAAATCACCATCTTTTCAGGTGGTGTCAAGAAAGGGGATCGTTTTTACCTGTTCAAGGCCTTACTGGAAAAACGATAACTGTCATGTGGAACAGAAGAACTGGTCAGTGGCTCGGAGATATTTTGGCTATTTTCGCTATGACACGGAGGAGGCGTTTCAGGTGCTTAAAGAGCTTAGCCGGCTTTTGAGCTTTTATGTGAACTTTTTCCAGCCTTCGGTAAAGCTTAGGGAGAAGGTAAAGAAAAATGGGCGAGAGAAGAGGATTTATGAAGAGCCGAGGACACCTTTTGAGAGGGTTTTAGAGGCGCCAGGAATTTCTGAGGAAGTGAAAGAAGCATTGAGAAAAAAATACGAAGAGCTTAACCCCGCGGATCTCAGGCGAAAGATTTTAAGGCTTCAACAAAAGCTTTTCCGTCTGGCTACTCCGGTAAAGGGGGTCACTTATGAGTAGATTTTCTCATGAGGCATCGAAACTCAGTTCAAATAGATTTTCTCGTGAGGCAATACTGGAGAGATTGGAGGTTCTGTACCAGGATCGCCATCTCCTGGCCCTGGCCAAGCCAGGGGGGCTCCTGGTGCAGGGGGACCGTACCCGGGACGAGACCCTTCTTTTCCTGGCCCGGGAGTATATCCGTCGCAAGTATGCCAGGTCCGGAGGGGTCTATCTGGGGCTGGTGCACCGTCTGGATCGTGTGACCTCGGGGGTGGTGGTCCTGGCCCGCACCTCCAGGGCCGCCCGGAGGCTATCGGAGGCCTTCCGGGAAGGCTTGGTCCGGAAGGCCTATCTGGCCGTGGTGGAAGGCCGCTTTCCTCTCGAAGCCGGGGTCCTGAAGCATTATCTGCGCTGGGATGAGGCCCGGGGGCGCACCCTGGTCTCGGAGAGGCCGGAAAAGGATTTTCGCGAGGCCGTGACCGGTTTTAGGGTCCTGGCCCGGAGAGTCGAGAACACCGCTCTTCTCCTCTTTCCCGAGACCGGGCGCAAACATCAGCTCCGGGCCCAGCTGGCCTTTCTGGGCCATCCGGTGGTGGGGGATCGACGGTACGGTTCGAGAAGGCGGGTGGCCGGGGGCCGGGCCATCCTGCTTCACGCTCTGGCCCTGGGGCTGGAGCATCCCGTAAAACGGGAGTTCCTTTTCCTCACGGCCCCGCTTCCGGACTATTTTCCCCCGCTCCAGCCGGACCTGGCGGAGATCCGAGAATTCTTTCGCTAACCCGTGGACAGAAAAAGGTTTAGGATATAGTGTTAACTGTAAGTTGAGGGAGGTGAGCCTATGTGTCAGGCCAGGGTGGTCGTCCGCAGGGGAGAAAACGAGGAGGAGGTCATGCGGGATGTGGTGGCCCTTACGGTGGAGCCCGAGGGGCTGGTCCTCCGGGCCTTCTTTGAGGAGCCCATGAGGATCAAAGGGCGCATCAAGGAGATCGATTTCATGAAACACATAGTGGTGGTGGAGGAACCATGAAGGAGCAGGAACCGGAACTGGTCCTCTGTTCCCGCTGTGCCTGGCGGGCTCACTGTACCAGGCGTTTCTCCTTCGACAACACCAAACCCATAAAATGTCCGGATTTCAGCCTGGACGTGACCCTTAAGAGCGAGGCCGAAGATGATCGTAAAGAGGATTCGGGAGGAAATACTTAAGCATCTTCCGGCGGATCTTCCGGTGAAGGTCGAGGCCCCTCCCCGGGAGGAGCTGGGCGATTACGCCACCAACGCGGCCCTGGTGGCCGCCGGAAGGCTGAAAAGGCCCCCCCGGGAGCTGGCCCGGGAACTGGCGGAAAAACTCGCCCGTTGCGAGGATCTCTTTTCCCGGGTGGAGGTGGCCGGTCCGGGGTTCATTAACTTCTGGGTGGCCCCGACTTACTGGCAGGCCGTGGTAAAGAGGGTGCTTGCCCGCGGGGAGGAATACGGTCGAAGCGACCTCGGAAAGGGGCAACGAGTGCAGGTGGAGTTTGTTTCGGCCAACCCCACCGGGCCCCTTCACATCGGTCACGGCCGGGGAGCCGCGGTGGGCGACACCCTGGCCCGGATCCTTTCCTTTGCCGGCTTTGAGGTGGTGAAGGAGTATTATATCAACGACCGCGGCCGGCAGATGGAGATCCTGGGGCGTTCGGTGTGGCTCAGAGCCAGAGAGATCGCCGGGGAGAAAATCGATTTTCCGGAGGATCATTACCGGGGAGATTACATCCGGGATCTGGCCCGCGAGCTTCTTGCCCGCAGGCCGGATCTCCTCGAACTTCCGGAAGAGGAGGCCCTGGAGATCTGCCGGGAGTTTGCTTTAAGGGAGATTCTTTCCGGGATCCGGCGAGACCTTGAGGACTTCGGCGTCACCTACGATGTCTGGTATTCGGAGAGGGAGCTTTACGAAAAGGGCGAGGTGGAGGAGGCCCTGGCGGCCCTCGCGGAGGCCGGACATCTCTACGAAAAGGAAGGGGCCCTCTGGTTTCGGGCCTCGGCCTTCGGCGACGAGAAAGACCGGGTGGTCAGGCGTTCTACGGGCGAGCCCACCTATTTCGCCTCCGACATCGCCTACCACCGGGAGAAGTTTCTGAAGCGGGGCTTCGATCTGGTGGTGGACGTCTGGGGGGCGGACCATCACGGCTATGTCCCCCGGCTCAAGGCTGTGCTCTCGGCCCTGGGCCTGGATCCGGAGAGACTGAAAGTTCTTCTCATCCAGATGGTGAACCTTATCGAGGGGGGGAAGCTCAAGAGTATGTCCACCCGGGCCGGGGAGTTCGTCACCCTGAGGGAGCTTCTCGAAGAGGTCGGACGGGACGCGGTACGGTTCACTTTCCTGACGCGCAAGTGTGACGCGCCTCTCGATTTCGATGTGGAGCTGGTCAAGAGCCAGAGCAGCGAGAACCCGGTCTACTATGTGCAGTACGCCCATGCCAGGCTGGCGAGTGTTTTTCGTAAGGCTGAAGAGGTCGGCCTGCTCCCTCCCTCTCTGGAAGAGATTCCGGCCCATCGTCTGGACACGGCGGAAGACTTTAGGCTTCTCAAGTTGCTGGACGCCTTTCCCCGGGTGATTGAGGAGGCGGCGGTCTCCCTGGAACCCCACCGGGTGACCTATTTTCTTCTGGATCTGGCCACGGCCCTGCACGACTATTACACCAAACACCGTTTCGTCTCCGAGGACGAGGAGCTTTCCCGGGCCCGGCTGGCCCTGGCCCGGGCGGTCAAGCAGGTGCTGGCCAGGGGATTGAATCTTTTAGGGGTTTCCGCCCCGGAAAGGATGTAAGCCATGGCCAAGAGATTCCGGATAGAGCTGGGGTTTTTGGGGTTGACCTTTGTTTTTCTTCTCCTGGTCTGTCTTTTTCTGTGGATGTTTATCCTGGGGGTCTGGTTCGGGCAGCGCATGATGGGGAAGGGGCCTTCCCCGGTGGCGGAAAAGGCCCTGAAGGAGAAGGTTCCGGAGGAGCTTCCGGCCGAGGAGGTGAGCCCTCCGCCCGGACTTCTTTCCTCAGGGAAGCCCCTGCAGGAGAAGTCTTCACCTCCGCCCCTTCCAGAAAAGGCCCCGGAGGCCGGAGCCCCGCTTCCGGCGCCTCCGAAAAAGCCCCCGGAGTCAAAAGCCGCTCCCTATTATACCCTTCAGGTGGCCTCCTTCAGGGACCAGGGGGAGGCCGAGCGTTACGCCCGCCTCTTTCGTGAGAGGGGCTACACCGCCCGGGTGGTCAGGGTGGAGCTTCCCGGCAAGGGCACCTGGTACCGGGTGTATGTGGGGCGTTTCGGAAGTAAGGCCGAAGCCGAAGAGGCTTATCGCCAGCTCAAGGCCCGCAAACTGGTGGGCAAGGCTTACATCAAGAAGTTCAACCGGTGATACGCAAGGCCCGACTTAAGGACGTAAAGGACATTCACCGCCTGATCGCCCATTTCGCGAAAATCGGGCAGGTTATACCCCGGCCTCTCGGGGAGCTTTACGAGAGCGTGCGAGAATTTTTCGTCTACGAGGTTCCGGAGAAGGACCTCATCGCCGGGGCCTGTGGGCTTCATATCGTCTGGGAGGATCTGGGCGAGATCCGGTCCCTGGTGGTGAGCGAGGAATATCAGCGCGAGGGGATCGGGGCGGAACTGGTCCGGGCCTGTCTTGAAGAGGCTAGAGAACTCGGTCTTTCCCGGGTCTTTGTCCTTACGGTGGTCCCGGAATTTTTTCAGAAGCTGGGTTTCAGGCTCATCGAAAAGAGCGAATTGCCCCACAAGGTCTGGGCCGATTGCGTGAGGTGTCCCAAGTTCCCGGACTGCGACGAAGTGGCCATGCTCTACGAAATTTCCCTTGCGCCGGGGGGTTAGGATGCCCCCTCCTCTCCGG
>JALWCD010000033.1 GCA_027036915.1 Thermodesulfatator sp.
GGATTCGAGCCTATGGTTTTACCAGGAGGGGGGTGACATTTTGGCTTTGCAATTAGGGGTGACAAAATCGCCTTGCAGTAACATGAGGCAAGTCGGGATATTGACAGATGAAGAGATCTTGATTAAGATATCTTACGATCGGAGGTTTTAGATACTTTAAGTTTTTTAAAAGGCAAAAAGCGGCGTCCCCGTCGTCTAGCCAGGTCCAGGACACCGGCCTTTCACGCCGGCAACGTGGGTTCAAATCCCGCCGGGGACGCCATTTTTTTATTTGTTTCTTGACAAAGGTTACTTAATTCGGTTTAGATTAACCTCGAAATCGTGGAGGAGGTTGCAAATGGGGCTCTCCAACTTTCTTTTCACCTCTGAATCCGTCACCGAGGGACACCCAGACAAGGTAGCGGACCAGATTTCGGACGCCATCCTGGACGCCATCCTGGAAAAGGATCCGTACGCCCGGGTGGCCTGCGAAACCCTGGTGAATACCGGGATGATTCTTATCGCCGGAGAAATTACCACCGAGGCCCGGGTGGACTACGCCACCATCGCCCGCGGGGTGGTTAAGGAGATCGGTTACAACCACTCGGATCTCGGTTTTGACTGGCAAACCTGCGCGGTGCTCACCAGCATCGACCGTCAGAGTCCGGATATCGCCATGGGGGTGGATCGAGGCGAGGACATCGGGGCCGGAGACCAGGGTCTCATGTTCGGTTACGCCTGTGACGAGACGCCGGACTTCATGCCCATGCCCATCTGGTACGCCCATCGCCTGGCCATGCGCCTGGCCGAAGTACGAAAAAAAGGTATCCTGCCCTTTCTGCGCCCGGACGGAAAGACCCAGGTCACCGTGGCTTACGAAGACAAGCGCCCGGTGTATGTCCATACGGTGGTCATCGCCGCGCAACACGAGCCCTGGGTGGAATACAAGGAACTCAAAGAGGCCATCGTGGAGGAGGTGGTCAAAAAGGTTATTTCCCCGGAACACCTTCGTCCGGAGACCAAGTTTCTGGTGAACACCACCGGGCGTTTCGTGATCGGAGGCCCGCTTGCGGACTGCGGGATGACCGGGCGCAAGATCATCGTCGACACCTACGGCGGGCGCGGACATCACGGCGGAGGTGCCTTCTCCGGTAAGGACCCCACCAAGGTGGACCGTACCCCCTCCTATTACGCCCGCTATGTGGCCAAGAACATGGTGGCCGCGGGGGTGGCCCGGGAGCTTGAGGTTCAGGTGGCCTATTCCATCGGGGTGCCGGAACCAATTGCCATCAATGTCCAGACTTTCGGAACCAACGCTATTCCGGTGGAACGTATCGTGGAGATCATCAAGGAACTCTTCGACTTCCGGCCGCGGAGCATGATCGAGTATCTTGACATGCGGCGGCCCATCTTCCGGAAAACGGCCTGCTACGGACACTTCGGCCGGAACGACCCGGATTTTACCTGGGAACGCCTGGATCTGGTGGAAAAGATTAAGGAACTGGCTGGGCTTGAATAGAGGAGGAAAAGATGGATTATCACGTGAGGGATCTTTCACTGGCGGAAAAGGGCCGGTTGCGGATCGAATGGGCGGCCAGGGACATGCCGGTCCTGGCCCGGATAAAGGAGGAGTTCGAGAAGGAGAAGCCTCTTGCCGGAATAAGGATCGGGGCCTGTCTTCACGTGACCACCGAGACGGCCAATCTCATGGCGGTGCTCAAGGCCGGAGGAGCGGAGGTGGCCCTTTGCGCCTCAAACCCCCTTTCCACCCAGGATGATGTGGCGGCGGCGCTGGTTAAGGACCTGGAGATTCCGGTCTTTGCCCTTCGGGGAGAGGATCGGGACACCTATTACGCCCATATCAAGGCCGTGCTGGATACCAGACCCCATATTACCATGGACGATGGGGCGGACCTCATCTCCACCCTGCATGCCGAACGGCCGGACCAGGCGGTCGAGGTCCTGGGAGGCACTGAAGAAACCACCACCGGCGTAATTCGCTTAAGGGCTATGGCCCGGGATGGGGCCCTTAAGTATCCGGTGATCGCGGTCAACGATGCGCTCACCAAACATCTCTTTGACAACCGTTACGGCACCGGTCAGTCCACCATCGACGGAATTCTTCGGGCCACGAACCGGTTGCTGGCCGGCTCGGTTTTCGTAGTGGCCGGTTATGGATGGTGCGGGCGGGGCCTGGCCATGAGGGCCAGGGGTATGGGAGCCCGGGTGATCGTGACCGAGGTGGATCCCCTTCGGGCCCTGGAGGCCGTGATGGACGGTTTCGAGGTCATGCCCATGGAGGAGGCCGCGGAGCGGGGCGACTTCTTCTGCACGGTCACCGGAGATATCGCGGTCATCCGCAGGGAACACTTCCTGCGCATGAAGGACGGGGCCATTGTAGCCAATTCCGGACACTTCAACGTGGAACTCGACCTGGAGGGGCTTAAAGAGATAAGCACCGGAGTGCGCACCATTCGGGATCAGGTAGAGGAATACACCCTGGTTAACAGGCGCAGGATCTATGTTCTCGCCGAGGGCCGGCTGGTGAATCTGGCCGCGGCCGAAGGACATCCCTCCGCGGTGATGGATATGAGTTTCGCCAATCAGGCCCTCTGTTGTGCCTATCTGGTAAGGGAGGCCCGGGGGCTTAAACCCGAGGTCTATCCCGTGCCGGCCGAGATTGATCGCCGGGTGGCGGAAATGAAGCTGGCCTCCATGGGAATCCGGATCGATCGGCTCACTCCGGAGCAGGAAAAATATCTTTCCTCCTGGGAGATGGGAACTTAAAGGATGGCCAGACACCTGGCGGTGATTCTTCTTTCCGGGGGCCTTGATTCCTGTGTTACGGCGGCGGTAGCGGCCCGGGAACACGAACTGGCCTTCCTCCACGTGAAATACGGCCAGCGCACCGAGTCCCGGGAAGAACGGGCCTTTCGGGCCCTCTGTGAACATTTCCGTCCCCGGTATCAATTGATAGTCGAAGTCCCGGCCCTTAAGGCTATTGGAGGTTCGGCCCTCACGGACGAAAAACTGACTGTGCCGGAAGAGGAGCCCGACGCCTCCCGGATACCGGTAACCTATGTCCCCTTTCGAAATGCCCATTTTCTGGCGATCGCCACTTCCTGGGCCGAGGTCCTTCGGGCCGAAAAGATCTTCATCGGGGCCAACCAGGTGGATTTTTCCGGATATCCGGACTGCCGGCGAAGTTTCTTTGACGCCTTCGAGCGGGCCATAGAAGAAGGCACGCGGCCCGAGACCCATATCCGGATAGAGACCCCTCTCATCCATCTTACCAAGGCCGAAATCGTGAAACTCGGGGCGGAGCTAAAGGCCCCCTTTCATCTTACCTGGTCCTGTTATCAAAGGGAGGAGGTGGCCTGCGGACGGTGTGAGTCCTGCAGACTGAGACGGAAGGCCTTTGCCGAAGCGGGACTTGAGGATCCCATTCCCTATGAAGAACGTTTTTGAGTGTCGGCGCTGCGGTTTCTGTTGTCAAGGAGAAAGCACGGTTTCTCTTTCTCCCGCAGAGATTCGGCGCATGGCCCATTATCTCGGGCTCACGGAGGCCGATTTTCTGAAACGCTTTACGGTGGAAAGAGGGGGCCGTATCGAGATGAAAACCGTAAACGGGCACTGTATTTTTTACCATTCAGAGGAGGGCTGCCGGGTGCATCCGGTAAAACCCGACCGCTGTCGGGAATGGCCTCTCCATCCCAGTATCTTGAAAGATCCGGAAAACTTTGAAATAATTCGTTCCAGCTGTCCGGGCTTTGCTGAAAATCTTGAGTGGGAGGAGCTGAAAAAGATTTTTATCGAGGCTAACCATGAACCCCTTGGTAGAGACCATTAAACAGGCTGTCTGTGAAGTTATAGGGACTTATACCGGGGAAAATCCCGTCCTTAAACGGCAGTTTGTTAAGCAGGACAAGATAGCTCTGGGAGAGGTTACGGCGGTAGCCGGTCTTACCGGAGAGAAGGCTACCGGAGCCTTCGTGGTCTCCTTTTCCCGGGAAGCCCTGTTTAAGATCGTGGCCACCCTCTTCGGTTACACCCCACAGGACATAACCGAGGAGGTGGAGGATGCCGCCGGAGAGATGGCCAACATGATCTGCGGGGCCTTCCGGCGTCGTTTTGAACAGCGGGGGATAAGTCTTAAGGCCTCCACCCCGTCCATCGTCACCGGTAAGGATTACCACGTCCATACACTCTGTAAGTCCGATGCCCTGGCCCTAGAATTCGAACTTAACGGCCATCCCATCGTGATCGAATTCTGTCTGGACAAACGATAGTACACCTGGCTCTAACGACGCTTTTCTATTCCAGACGAATGGGAATTGTCTCCGGATCGGTTTTGTGCTAAAAAGCTTTTTGATGATTCATTCTAACCTTTTACGGAAGGCGGCCCTGGGATGTCTCTTTAAGGGCTATCTTCACAACCTTCGAGGGCCTCTTCAGGCCCTTCTCATGCAAATAGAAATCCTGGAAAGCAAATTAACGCTGGTGGAAGATCCGGCGGGTTTATCCGAAGGGGTCGGGCGGCTCAAAAAACAGGTCTTTCAGCTGGTGGAACTTCTGGCCGCGGCTGAGGAGGATCTCGGCCGGGAGGACCAGGGCCCCTGGAACCTCAAAGGGGGTTCCTGCCAGCCGGGTGGCAGAAGAAATCCTTGCCGAAGGCTTGAAGC
>JALWCD010000034.1:0-14144 GCA_027036915.1 Thermodesulfatator sp.
GGAAGGGCACGTTTTCAGTCTGAACCTGACCTTTTCCATGGGTTTTACCAATATTCTGGGCTCGGACACCCTGAAGGAGGTCCTTTCCCGGGCCCGGCAATCTCTTTACCTTACCAAGGAGGCGGAAAAGCTTCAGGGAATCAAGGTTTAAAAATTCTAGAGGGGGTCAGCTTTGGAGGCCTTAAAGCCCTATCTGGCAAACCTGATTGAGGGAAGGGAGCTTTCGGAGGAGGAGGCCGCGGAGGTGGTGGGGTTCATTATGGACGGAAAGGCCACCCCGGCCCAGGTGGGGGCCCTGCTTGCCGCCTGGCGCATGAAGGGGGAGACCTGGCGGGAGATAGCCGGGGCGGCCCGGGCCCTGAGGGAGCGCATGGTGCGGGTGCCCCATCGGGCTTCAGCTCCGGTGGTTGATACCTGCGGCACTGGGGGCGATGCCAAGGGAACCTTCAATGTCTCCACCGCGGCGGCCTTCGTGGTGGCCGCGGCCGGGGTACCGGTGGCCAAACACGGGAACCGTTCCGTGACCAGCCGCTCCGGAAGCGCCGACGTGCTTGAGGCCCTGGGGATCCCCCTTGAGGTTCCACCCGAGCTTTCGGCCCGGGCCTTAGAGGAGGTGCGGTTCTGTTTCCTCTTTGCCCCGGCCCATCATCCGGCGGTAAAGGCCGTGATGGGGCCCCGGAGGGAGCTCGGTTTCCGGACCATCTTCAACCTCCTCGGGCCCTTGTGCAACCCCGCGGGGGCCGATACCCAGGTCCTCGGGGTCTTCGACTTCCGTCTCACGGAAAAGATGGCCTACGCCCTTGACGCCCTGGGATGTCGCCGGGCGCTGGTGGTCTTCGGCGAGGGGGGCTATGACGAATTCACCGTCACCGGCTCCACCAAGGTCTCGGAGCTTCGCGAGGGCCGGATCACCACCTATTACGTAGACCCCCCGGATGTGGGGCTTGAACTCTGCGAGAATCCCGAGGAACTCCTCGGGGGCGGGGCCGCGGAAAACGCCCGGATCATCGAAAGGATCCTCTCCGGGGAGGACCCCGGTCCCCGCACGGACATGGTCCTCCTTAACGCCGGGGCGGCCCTTTACGCCGCGGAGAAAACCCTGGATCTCAGGGGCGGTGTGGCTCTGGCCCGGGAGATCCTTGAGTCCGGGAAAGCCTACGCCAAGCTTGAGGAAATCCGCCGCTTCTTCCAGACACTGAGGACCTGAAGACGTATCGGTTTCGTGCTCCGGAGCCAAACAAAGAGGCCACCGCCCAATAGCTGAGCGGTGGCCTCAAAGTAATCCTTAGTGACCCCCCACTCCGGGCAGGATGATGGGCTTGAGAATGGCAAAAGCGAACTCAATAATCAGGATAATGTAAAAGATAGTAAAGGCCTTCTGGCCACCAGAACGGAAAAGCGCCGCCACCAGTCCTAAAAGGGGAGCCAGAGAAAGAATACAAACCCCCACCATACTCAAGGCGTCCATGCTTGTAAGGTGGGAGAGGAACCAGGAGTAACCATGAATTTCTATTCCTTTTACTTCCTTCCAGAACTCGCTTACCGGAAGGTGCCAGTTGGCTATAGCCTGTTTCATGTCCACAAAACCGGAAAATCCCAGAAGATATAGAATGCCAAAGACGATCATGACCGCCAGTCCCGCATAGGTGGAAAGCTCCATGGCCCGGGCAAAGGCCGTGTTCATAGGATCGATATAAACATCCTGTTTAGCCATGGTTTCCCCTCCTTTTCTGAGGAATTTAAATCACATGCAGACCTTTAAGGCCCTTGATGATGTTGAGAGTGGCCGCAAGCAGCATGATGGCCATCACCAGATACTTGACGAAGGCCGGTTTGGCCTTAACGGCAATCTTGGCCCCGATCCGCGCCCCGATGGAGATCCCCACCACCGAGGGCACCACGATCATGGGAAGCACCGCGCCTTTGGCCACGTAGATCCAGGCCGCGGCCGCGTCGTTGACCGCGATGATGGCCATGCTGGTGGAGGTGGCCACCTTGATGGGGGCCCCCATGAGGAGGTTCAGCACCGGCACGTTGGCCCATCCGGCCCCCAGCCCGAACATCCCGGCGATAAACCCCACCAGGGCGAAGAAGAAGATCCCCACCGGAAGACGGGTGATCCGGTACTCCACCACCTTGTCCAGGGAGGGCTCAAACCAGCTCCCGGAAAGCCCCAGGGCCCTTGAAAGGCCGTCCTGTTCCCTGACCTCCGGAAACTCCACCCGCTTGGAGGTAAGCATCACCACGAAGATGATGAAGAGGACCACTCCCAGAGCGATGGTGATGTAGTATTTCCCGGAGGGAAAGGCGTTGGTGATCCAGAGCCCTACGATCCCTCCCAGAATAGAGGTCACCATGGAGACGCAGACCACCGGCGCCATGACCTTGATGTTGGCCAGCCCCTTCCGGATGAGTTCCGGAGAAGAGGAAAGGGCGCTGGTTAGGGCCATGATGAGACCCGCTCCCCGGATAAAATCCACACTAAAAGGGAAAAAGGCCGTGGAAAGGGGCACGAAGAGCACCCCTCCGCCCACCCCGGACATGGGAGCGATAAGACCGATCACAAAGGTGAAGACAAAGAGAATCACCGGCCAGGCCCACCAGGGAAGCCCTCCCCCCTGGGCCGCGGCTTCGGCCGCCAGGGCCTGCCCGCTCCAAAAGATTCCCCAGGCCAAAAAGCCCAAAAGCAACCACCATTTAACCCTCATCTCGCCTCCCTCCTTCTCGAGATTTGAGACCCTTTCTACACCTCTCAGCCCTTTTTGCAACCCTTCAGCTCCGGTTGACCACCACCAGGGTGGGGGAGATCAAACGATGGAGGACCTTTCCGGAAACGCTTCCGAAAAGAAGTTCCTGGAGATGTCCCCGCCCCCGACGTCCCAGAAAGACCAGATCGTAACGACCGAGCTCAGCCTCCTTGATGATCTCTTCAGCCGGGCTTCCCAGAGCAAGTTTCTTCGAAATCCTGCTCTCTACGCCGGCCTCCCGCAGAAAGTCTTCCGCCTTAACCAGGATGGCGTCGCTTTCCTCCGGGCGCCTCCTTTCAAGCTCCGGGAGAAAATTCACCACATGGAACAGAACGATTTCCCGGGCCTTCCAGAGAAGGGCCACCCCGGCCGCCTCCTCCAGGGCCTTTTGCGCGTACGGAGAACCATCGAGACAGACGAGAATCTTCGGTGAGTCACAGCTTCCGTTCTCGGTAAAGAGTTTCCCCACCACGTAAGTGGTATGCTCTCCCGGACGATGGAGAAGGGCCTGGGTGCAGCTTCCCAGAACCAGTTCGGACAGACTGGAACGGGCCCGACGGGCAATGATTTCGGCCCCACAGTGGTTTTCAAGAGCGAAACGCACGATCTCCACCGGAGGCTCCCCCCGAAGAACCACTTTTTCTATCTCGAGATCCGGAAGATCCTTTTTGATCCTCTCTTCGGCCGCCCTAAGAAAGGGCTCGGCCTCCTGGCGCAGATATTCCTCATAAAGACTCTTCAGGAGATGACTTTCCTGAATCAGGGCCTCAAGGCGCAGATCCCGGCGGGAGGCCTTCTTCAGGGCGTCTGAGGAAACCACATGGACCAGATAGACCTTCTTCACCAGTCCCCGGGGAAGCCCCTTTAGCATACAGACCAGGAAGTTGAGCAGGGCCTCCGAGGAACCGTCCTTGCCAAGCGGCACCAGTATTTTCTCAAGATGCGGCAGGAAACGACCCGGCATTTTGCCCTCCTTAATAGAAGATTAAAAGCCAGACATTGGCTATGGCCACGCTTAAAACCATATAAGGAAAGGCCACCTTCATGAACTCGAAGAACTTAATGCGGTGGCCGGCGGCCTCGGCGATCCCCAGGGTGACCACGTTGGCGCTCGCCCCGATCATGGTGCCGTTTCCGCCGAAGCAGGCCCCGAGAGCCAGCGCCCACCACAGCACATTGCTTTCGGCCCCGGGGATGACCCGGCTGAGATAGGCCACGATGGGCAGCATGGTGGCGGTAAAGGGAATGTTATCCACGAAGGCGCTCATGATGGCCGCCACCCACAGGATGAGACAGATGGCCACCGTAAGCGAACCCTGCGAGAGCTCATGGACCTTGTCCGCGATGATGGCCAGCAACCCCACCTCCTCCACAGCCCCCACCAGGATGAAAAGAAACATGAAAAAGAGAAGGGTGGTCCATTCGATGTCCTTCTCCACCACCTCAAGAAGATCCACCTTTTTGGTTACCAGGGCATAGGTGAAAAGGAGAGAGCCTCCGAAAAGGGCGGCCACCGAGACCTCCATGTGAAAGATCCCGTGGGTCACGAAGAAAAAGATCACGATGGCCATGATGATAAGTCCCACGGCAAGGAGCGTGCCGTCGGTTATCTGATATTCCTCCCGGAGCCGGGCGATAAAGCCCTCCACGTCCTCCACTCTGGCCCGGGCGTAATCCCGACCGTATATCATTTTGGAGTAGACGAAGAGCACCACCATGGAAATGAGCACCACCGGGGTAAGGTTTTTGACGAAATCCATAAAGGTGAGCCCGGTGTAGGAACCGATCATGATGTTCGGAGGGTCCCCGATGAGGGTGGCCGTCCCGCCGACATTGGAGGCCAGAATCTCGGGAACAAGAAGCACGAGGGGGGAGAGACCTAAAGAAAGTGCGATCTCGATGGTCACTGGGGTGAGAAGCAGCATGGTGGTCACGTTGTCAAGGAAGGCCGAGGCCACGGCGGTAAAACTACACAGAATTACACAGAGGAGGAAAACATTCCCCCGGGCGAGTTGATAGCTCTTGTAGGCGCACCACTGAAAGACTCCGGTACGCTTCAGGACCCCGATGATGAGCATCATCCCCATGAGAAGGAGGATGACGTTCATGTCGATGGCCCGGATGGCCCGCTCATAGGAAATGATATGGAAGGCCGGATCGAAGACTCCCAGGGTATAGGTCACCAGCAACATGATGGCCGCCCCCAGCATGGCGGCCACCGTACGGTGTAGAAGTTCGAAGCTGATAAGAATATAGGCCAGCACGAAGATTACCGTGGCGATCCAGAAGGAGGGATCGAGGTGCCGTTCCAGGATCACGTTCTTGACCGCGAAGGCGTCTTCTCCGTGAAAGGCCAGATCCTCCGGGTAGACTTTCATGGTTACGGGTTTAAAGTTGGTTTTATAGATTTCGATCTCAACGCCCTCTTTTTTAAGAAGTCCTTCCGGAACCTCAGCCACCACCTGAAAGGAACCGTCGGCTTCGGTCTTTAAGGTGTCGAGCTCCTGGTGCCCATGAGCACCCTTACGAAAGGAAACCGGTTTCCCGGCCAAAAGAAGCCGCACCTCGGCCTCGTCCACGGGTTCCTTGTGATTATCGAGTACCCGCCCGGATAGATGAAGTTTTATAAAACCGGGCTCAATTTCACTTTCCGCCGCCAGCCCCTGGGCGAACCAGAAGAGAAGACCCAAAAGGAGCAGTACGCTAAGACCTTTCCTCTTCATCTTCACCCTCCGCGCCGTGGAATCTTTTTCTTCAAGGCTTTACTAAAAATCCGAAAAAATGTAAATCCCCGTATGGTGAGAACCTTTCGTTCGGAAAAGGATCTGCGACTCTTTCTGCGGAAGTTTTTGCGGGAGAGGCTTCGCGGGCTTCCGGCGGACTTCAGGATCGGGATAGAGGTTCGTTCGGTAAGACCTCCCCGTGCGACTCTAAAGCTTCCGGTACATTCCGAGGCCAATCCCGCCCGGGCCCATGAGGTGGACCGCCTGGTGGCCGAACTTGAAGCCCGGGGCCTTGAGCTTGAGGTGCTTTACTTGGATGATGAGAGCGAGATCTTTAGCGGCGGCGCTCGGCGATGATGTCCTCGTAGGCCCACTTACGGAGGAAGGCCTCTATCTCGGCCGGGGAGAGCTGGGGGTGTTCGTAAAGGCCCCTGGCCTCGCGCTGGCGGAAGGCCTCATAGAGAATCACCGCCGTGGCCACGGAGACATTGAGACTTCGCACCATGCCCACCATGGGAATCATGACCCGGTGGGTAGCCAGGGGCAAAAGCTCCGGCGAGACGCCTTCCACCTCGTTTCCCACCACGATGACCGTGGGCCGGGTGTAGTCCACCTCGCGGAAGTCCCGGGTTCCGGCCCCGAGCCAGGTGACCACCACCTGAAAACCTTCCTCCCGCAACTTCCGAAGTTTCGCCGCGGGATCGGCCACCCGTTCCAGGACCAGCCAGCGATGGGCCCCGAGCGTTACGGCCTCGTTCACCGGGGGTCTTTCGGTCTCTTCATCAAGGCCATAGAGGACCCGGTGGATGCCCACGGCCTCGGCGGTGCGCAGGAGGGCCGAAAAATTGTGTTCGTTTCGGACCCGATCCATGAAAAGGAGAAGATCCTTCTGGCGGCGTTCAAGCACCTCCCGCATGCGGGAAAGCCTCCGGGGCAGCACCAGATATTCCGGCTTACGATCGGCCAAGGCGACGCAGCCCCTCCTCGTTCAGAATACGAATACGGCGTCCGGAGACCTCGATCAGCTCCTCTTCCGAAAGACGGGCGAGCACCCTGGAAAGGGTTTCCGGAACGGTACCCAGAAGAGCGGCCAGTTCCCCCTTGGGAATTTCAAGTTCGAATTCCGAACCCCGGCTTTCTTTGAGGTAAAGCAGATAAGCCGCCAGTCTCTCCGGAACTTCCTTTAAGGACAGGGAATCCACCAGGGCGGCCATGGAGCGCAGGCGCAAAGAGAGCACGGCCAGCATGTTCAGGGCCAGTTCGGGACGCCGGCGAACCAGATCCAGAAAAGCCCGGCGGGGGAAGAAAATGATTTCCGAAGGGGCCAGGGTCTCGGCCCAGGCCGGGTAACGGGAGCCGGAGAAAAGAGCGGCCTCGGCGAAGACCTCCCCGGGCCCCAGGACGTGTAGAATCTGTTGTCTACCCCGGGCCGAAAGCCGATAGATCTTGACCAGCCCCTCGGCCACCAGATAGAAACCCCGGGCCTCCTCTCCGGCCGAAAAGATGATCTCGCCCTTTTCATAGCGTTTAGGGAAAGCTATCTCCGCCAGGCGTGAGAGATCTTCTTCCGGGAGATCCCTGAAGAGCGGGGCCTTTTCCAGGACAGCTTTAACCCTCATGGAGATCTATTTTATAGGGGCGGAGGCTCTTGACAAAGGGGGCAAGCCCTGAAAGATTTATATAAACCGGTGGCGGCGTAGCTCAGCGGTAGAGCGGGGATCTCATAAGTCCTAGGTCGGGGGTTCGAGTCCCTCCGCCGCCATGGTAAAATAGGAAAAGGCAGGCGGCGTAGCCAAGTGGTAAGGCGACGGCCTGCAAAGCCGTGAATCCGGGGTTCGAATCCCCGCGCCGCCTCCAATCAAATTAGGGAGCATGAAATGTCCGGTGCATCCTCCCCGGACCTCTCCGAGGAGACCCTAAGGCCTCTCGTTGAGAAGCTCGTCTCTGAGGCGGTGGCCAAATTCGTGCGGGAAAACGAACTCCGGGCCCGGGAACTTTCGCTCATGGAAAGGATCGTCCGGGTGGAGGAAGAACTCAGGGCCCTGCGGGAGATCCAGCTCTCCATGCTCCGGGAGATGAACGCCCGCTTTGAGGCCGTAGACCAGCGCTTTGAGGCCATGGACAAACGTTTTGAGGCCCTGCAGCGGGAAATGGATAAACGCTTCGAGGCCATGGATAAACGCTTCGAGGCCTTAGAGAAGCGTTTCAATTTCATGCAGTGGTTCATGGGGCTCGGGTTTACGGTCCTTACGGTCCTTATGACCCTTTTCCGGTTTCTGCGCTGAGGGATGTTCGAGCTCACGGTAAGGGACGAATTTTCCGCCGCGCACCAGCTTCGGGGCTACGAGGGGGCCTGCGAGAAGCTCCACGGCCACAACTGGAGGGTGGAGGTGGCCGTGCGCGGCGAGAGACTTAACGAGATCGGAATCCTCCTGGATTTCAAGGAACTCAAAGCCCACCTGCGGGAAATCCTTTCCGAGCTTGACCACCGCAATCTCAACGAACACCCCGCCTTCCTCCAAAAGAACCCCTCCTCGGAAAATCTCGCCCGCTACATCTTTGAGAGGCTTTCGGAAAGGCTTTCCGGAAGTCCGGTCCGGGTTTACCGGGTCACGGTCTGCGAGACGGAAAGGTCCTGTGCCTCCTGGATCGCGGACGAAGCTTAGGGTCTACGAAACCTTCGTAAGCCTTCAGGGAGAGGGGCTGGCCTCCGGAAGACCGGCCTTTTTCGTAAGACTTTCCGGCTGCAACCTCTCCTGTGCCTGGTGCGACACGCGGCAGGCCCGGGCTCCGGATTCCGGAACCCCTCTTTCCATAGATGAAATCCTCAATCGTTTCCGGGCCTCGGGCTTAAAGGAGGTGCTCCTTACCGGAGGCGAACCCCTGCTTCAGGAGGGGATCTACCCCCTCATGGAGGCCCTCCTTTCCGAGGGAGCCCGGGTCTTCCTTGAGACCAACGGAAGTATCTCTCTTTCCCGGGTTCCCCCAGGGGTGGTCAAGATCATGGATCTAAAGACTCCCTCCTCGGGCATGGCAGAGCGCAATCTATACGAGAACCTGCGCTATTTTCGCCCGGGAGATCAGGTGAAGTTTGTGATAGCCGACGAGGAGGACTATCTCTGGGCCCGGGAGAGAGTGCTTTCCTTAGGACTCTTTTACTTCACCGAGGTCCTCTTTTCCCCGGCCTGGGGGCGCATGGACCCGGGGAAACTCGCCCGTCTCATCCTTTCGGATCGGCTTCCGGTGCGTCTCCAGCTCCAGCTGCACAAACTACTCGGAATACCCTGAGGGGCCTGCCTTCTGGCCCCGAAGGCCCTTCACGGCTATGAAAAGAAGAACACACGTAAGAAGAAACAGCCCCAGAGCCAGGGCCGCAAGCAGGAAGTGCCCGGAAGCGATATTCCTGTAAAAAAGAAGCCCTAGGGCCGCAAGGGTTACGGCCAGCATGAAGAGGGCCGGAAGTTTGACGAAGGCCGAGGGTCTTTTCACCGAGACCAGCCATACGGTGAGGGCCAGGAGGGCCAGGGCCGCAAGCAGTTGATTGGCCGTCCCCATCAGGGGCCAAATCTTCTGCCAGGCCCCGGAAAAAGCCAGGGCCGCGGAAAAGCCCACCACGAGAAGGGTGAAAACCACCCGGCTCCTTGCCGTGGAGACATGTTCGCCCTCCCGGGAAAATAGCTCCTCCAGCATGAAACGGGAGACCCGGGTGGCGGTATCGAGAGAGGTCAGGGCGAAGGCCGAGACCGCAAGGGCGGCAAAGGCCTGCCCCTTGGCGTAGGGGATGCCCAGGGCGGAGAAAAAGCCCGCTACCCCGGAGGCGAAGGTGGCTATGGGGCCCTGGCTCTTAAGAAGCCCCTTGTAGTCCGCAAGGCTAAGCCCCACCACCGCGCAAAGGGAGATCACCCCTAGGAGCCCCTCTAGGAGCATGGCCCCGTAGCCCACCCAGCGGGCCTGGGATTCGCGGGCCACCTGCCGGGCGGTGGTCCCGGAACCCACCAAGGAGTGAAAACCGGAGATGGCTCCGCAGGAGGTAATCACGAAAAGCAGGGGGAAAAGGGGCCCTATTTCGTTGTGAAAGCCGGTGAAAGCCGGAAGCTTTATGGCCGGGGCTTTGAGAAGTAGCCCCAGGAAGGCCCCGAAGAGCAGGGCGTAGAGGAGGAAGGCGTTGAGATAATCCCGGGGCTGCAGGAGCAGCCAGATGGGGCAGACCGCGGCCAGGAAGATGTAGCCGAAAAGTAGCACCCGCCAGGTGGTCTCCGAAAAACGGAGAGGGAATTGGAAGCCCACCCACACGGAGAGCGCAAGGCCCGCCATCCCCAGCAGGGTAAGGACCGGAAGGGGGAACCCTACCCGATAATAGAGAATTCCGAAGATTACCGCCAGAAGGAGAAAGCCCACCGAGGCCGTGGCCACCGGAGGAGAGGCCACGAAGGTCTTGGCCACGATGACGTCAAAGGCCGCCACCACCAGGATGAGGGTGGCGGTGGCGAAAAGGAGAAATAGCTTCTGGGCCCCGGAGCCCAGATACTGCCGGAGGATCTCCCCGATGGAGCGGCCCTCGTGCCGGAGGGAAGCCATGATGGAGCCCATGTCGTGCACCCCGCCGGCCAGGACCGCCCCCAGAACCAGCCAGAGGAAGACCCCCAGCCAGCCGTAGGAGGCCGCAAGGATGGGGCCCACGATGGGACCGGCCCCGGCAATGGAGGCGAAATGGTGTCCGAAAAGGACCGGGGTCGAGGTGGGCATAAAATCCAGGCCGTCGCGGAAACAGTGGGCCGGAGTCCTGCGCCGGTCGTCCACCCCGAACCAGCGGGAAAGCACGGTCCCGTAGAGGAAAAAACCCGCCCCCAGAACCACCAGGGCCACCAAGAGAAGGATTCCGGCCGTCATAGTCCTTTATTGAAGGATCTTTTCTTCCCCGTCAAGAGAGATACAGGCCACTTCTCAGGCAGGTGCTCAATGATCGGACAGACATAACCCGCAGGGGCCGAAGAGGTTGGCTCAGGTCTTTAAAGAGACCCGTTCCCGAATGTAAGCCACCACCTCCCGGGGATCGTCGAGAACGGTGAAGAGTTCCAGATCGCTTTCGGAGATCTTACCCCCGGCAAGGACTGTTTCCCGCAACCAGGCGAGCAGGCCTTCCCAGTAATCTTTTCCCACCAGGACCACCGGCACGGGTCTGATCTTCCGGGTTTGAACCAGGGTGAGGACCTCGAAAAGTTCATCAAAAGTGCCGAATCCCCCGGGCAAAAACACGAAACCCACCGCGTACTTGGCCATGAGGACTTTGCGCACAAAAAAGTAGCGCACCTCCAGACGCACATTGGCATAGGGGTTGGGTTCCTGTTCCAGGGGGAGCCGGATGTTTATTCCTACGGACCAGCCTCCGGCCTCGGCGGCCCCTTTATTGGCGGCCTCCATTACTCCCGGACCGCCTCCGGTAATGACCGAAAACCCGGCCCGCACCAGCTCCCGGGCCACCTCCTCGGCCTTGGTGTAACAGGGATCCCCGGGACGAACCCTGGTTGAGCCGAAGATGGTTACCGCGGGGTAGACCCTGGGCAGCTCCTCAAAGCCCTCCACAAACTCGGCCATAATCCTGAAAAGACGCCAGGATTCCCTGGCGGCCAGCCCGTTAAGAACGTACTGTTTATCCTCTAGCTCCCGTCCCATGATCCAGCTCCCGAAGCACTTTGAGGGCTTTTATATCCTGATCGAGGACTTTTAACAAGAAGGCTTCCAGGAGAGGTCCTGTCTCCCGAATTACACTTTGGGGAAGAATCATACGGGGTAGGGCCTTAAGCGATAAGCGATTGAGAGCCCGCAGGACCCCCAGAGTCCGGGGAGTAAGCCGCCGATCTTCTTCGGAAGCGCAGCCCCGGCAAACCACCCCTCCTTTCCTGAAAGAAAAGAAGGCCGATTCCCTGATCCTCCCTCCACAGGCCAGACAGAGTTCGAACTCCGGGGCCCATCCCAGAAGCCGGAGGAGTCGAAATTCGAAATACGGTTTTAGCCCCGGAAGATCCGGATATTGCTCCGTAAGCCTTAGGGTCTCCCGGAGGAGAGAGAAGAGTTCCCGGCCTTCAGCCGGGGGCGAAGAGCGCTCACAGAGTTCCAAGAAATAGCCTGCAAGAGCAAAGCCGCGGGGATGTCGGCGGAGCCTTTCCGGGGCCCAGAGAAGGTCGGCAGCCTCAAGGATGGGGGCAAGCCCCCTGCGGCCGGGACGAAGATAGACCCGGAGAAGATGTCCGGATTCGAGTTTGTTCACGAAGCGCCGGAGACTGCGTCGGGCGCCCTTGGCCACCGCCAGAAAACGTCCCCGCTTTTCCGAAAGGAAATTCACCAGGAGATCACTTTCGGAAACCTCCCGCGTGGAAAGGACCAGGGCTTCAAAAGGATCGAACACCCGCCTCTAACGCACCCCGAAAAGATAAATCAGCAGGCTGACGATTAACAGAAAAACTATACCCCAGATGAGAGTCTTTGAGAAACGCCAGGAGGAAACCTCCGCTCCTTCCTCGGAAGCCGGGCTATTTTCCTGTGGTCGAAGGGTTCGATAACGGGCCAACACCTCCCCCGGATCAAGTCCTACGGCTTCCGCATAGGCCCTGAGATAACCTATAAGATAAACCTCAGCCGGAAATTCTTCCCAGGCCTCTTCCTCAATGGCCCGTAGAAACCGACAGTTGATCCTGGTCTCAGCCGCAATCTCCTCCAGGGTGAGCCCCTGACGTTCCCTTATTTCCCTGAGATAGGTCCCAAGACCGCTCTTTTCAGACATTTCAAATAAAAACCTTTATAAAAGCCCTCTCCTTAAGCTCTTTTAGCCACTTCCGGAAATATTCGTCAAGGGCTTCCTGATAGAGTTTTTGACGGATCTCCTCCTCGACCTCCTTGAGGGGCTTCACCGGTCTGGTTTCCACCGCCAGGACCCTGAAGATGTACCAGCGGCCGCCGGAGGCCACCGGCGGGGTAATTTCCCCCGGCCGGACCTTCGCGAGCACCTTACGGGTCTCCGGAGCCAGTTCCTCGAGCCTGAAGCGCCCCAGATCATCCCCGCTTCCGGGAATCTCCGAATACTTCCGGGCCACCTCCTTGAAATCCGCACCCTTTTTAAGGGCCTGCCAGGCCTGCTCTATCCGGTCCTTATCCGAGGTCACGATGGCCGCAAGATGATAGACCTGATTCTCCCGGGAAAGATAATGTTCCCGGTAGTAACGCTGGACCTCCTCTTCGGTGATTACGATGCGGGCCTGTACACTTCCCTGAATGAGTTTCATCTTCCGGAGCTGGTCCCTCACCCGTTCCCGGTACTCCTTAAGACTCAGGCCCTGGCCCTCAAGAAACCTCCGGAAGGCCGCCTCTCCTCCCATGCGGGCCATGACATCCCGAAGAAAGGCTTCCACCTCCTCCTCCGAAACCCTGATCTTGTACTTTCTGACCTCCTGTTCGATGAGTTTCTCTTCGATCAGCCTCTCGAGCACCTCCTTCCGGATCCTGCGCACCAGTTTTTCTTCCTCCAGGGGATCGGTTACCCCCTGAAGGTATTTCCGGTAAAGGGGAAGGGCGGCCTCATCCACCTCCGAAAGGGTGATGACTTCGTCGTTGACCACGGCCGCAATCCGGTCGATGACTTCCGCTCCGGCCGAAACCAGGGCTGAGAGCCAGATATAAAAGCAAATCAGAATAATTTTCGGCCTCATGGAACAGACCTCTCCGGTTAGTTTAGTTAAAACCTGGACTTCTGTAAAATTTCGTCCCGGAGTATCTCGCAGGCCCGGAGGGCCTCCTCAAGAAGCGGGCCCTCGACCCGGACCCGGAGCCGGCCTTTGGGGGTGAGCCTCACGAAACGGAAGGTCTGCGCCAGCTTTCGCACTCCCCGGGCGTAAAAGTCTGTCTCCTCGCCTAGATGGAAGACCAGTTCCGTACCCCGGGCCTCGAGTTTGAGGATCCGCAGGCCCCGGAGGAGGATCTTGAGTCGGGTGAGCCGGATCAGATTTTCCCCCTCCGGGGGTGGCTCCCCGAAACGATCCCTCAGGGCCTCCCGGAAACGGGCCAGTTCCTCCTCATTCCTCACCAGGGAAAGTTCCCGGTAAAGGTGCAGCCTCTGCTCTACGTCCGGAACGTAGCTTTCGGGGAAATAGGCCGGCAGTCCGAGCTTGACCTCCGGTTCGGGGACCTCTTCCACCTTCTCGCCCTTCATCTCCCGCACGGCCTTCTCCAGGATCTCCAGATAGAGGTCGTAGCCCACGGCCGCAATGTGGCCGGACTGGGTGGTCCCCAGAAGGTTCCCGGCGCCCCGGATCTTGAGATCGCTCAGGGCCAGACGGAAGCCCGAGCCGAGTTCCGTAAACTGCATGAGGGCCTTGAGACGTTTCCGGGCCTCCTCGGTGAGACCCGAGAGGGAAGGCACCAGGAGATAGGCGTAGGCCTGCACCCGTCCCCGTCCCACCCGGCCTCGCAACTGATAGATCTCCGAAAGCCCGAAACGATCGGCCCGGCAGATGATGATGGTGTTGGCCGAGGGAATGTCCAGACCGCTTTCGATGATAGTGGTGCAGACCAGGACGTCTATCTCCCGACGTACGAACCGGGCCATGACCTCCTCCAGCTCCCGGGGAGGCATCTGCCCGTGGGCCACCGCCACCCGGGCCTCCGGCACCAGGCGTTTCAC
>JALWCD010000034.1:14154-14535 GCA_027036915.1 Thermodesulfatator sp.
TTGCACCCAGCCCGCCAGGGCCGAGAGCCCCCTCACCCGGGGATACACGAAAAAGACCTGTCCGCCCCGGGAAAGCTCCCGTTCGATGGCCTCCCTCACGATCTCGGGCTCCATCTTGGCCAGCACGGTCTTGACCGGGAGACGCCCGGGAGGTGGGGTCTCGATCACCGAGAGGTCCCGAATCCCGAGGAGCGACAGCTGAAGGGTGCGTGGAATGGGCGTGGCGGAAAGGGTGAGCACATCCACCGTCTTTTTGAGTTCCTTCAGGCGCTCCTTGTGCTTGACCCCGAAACGATGTTCCTCATCGATGATGAGAAGCCCCAGATCCCTGAAACGCACATCGGTGGAAAGGAGACGATGGGTGCCTATGACGACCTGAAT
>JALWCD010000035.1 GCA_027036915.1 Thermodesulfatator sp.
GCATGAGGGCGTTCATGGTAAAACCGAAAAGGGCCACCAGCGGCACGATTTCACGCAATGGAGCCTGCAGGGAAAGGAGAGGTACGGCGAGAAGTGCAAAGGCAAAGCCCGCCAGCCCGTGCACGACGGCCGAAAGGAAGAGGATGGCCGCCTCAAGCATCAAAACCGTATCTCGATGAGGATCCGGTTCGCGAGATCCCTGAGATCCCGGAAGGGAAGGGGAATTTGCCGGCCGCTCGAGAGATCTTTCAGAAGGGCCTGTTTCTTCCGGAGTTCCTCTTCCCCCAGGATGAGGACCCTTTGCGCGGAAAGACGGTTGGCCTGTCTCAGGAGGGCCTTGAGACTGCGGCCCTCATGGTCGGTCTCCACCCTCAGCCCCTTTTTCCGCAGACGGAAGGCCAGCTGAAAGGCCCACCGGCGGGCTTCCTCCCCCAGGGGAGCGATGAAAAGCTCCGGCGAAAGGCCCGGGGACTCCGATGGCCGGGCGATGAGGAACCAGCGTTCCATCCCGATGGCAAAACCCACCGCCGGTGTTTCCGGCCCCCCGAGAGCGGAGACCAGGCCGTCGTAGCGACCTCCGGCCGCCACCGTGTCCTGGGCCCCGAGGCCCGGGGCCTTGATCTCAAAAATGGTCCGGGTGTAGTAATCCAGCCCTCGCACCAGTCGGGGATTCTCCACCGGGGCGAGCCCCACTTCCTCAAGATAGGCCTTAAAGGCCCGATGATGCTCCCGGCAGCCCTCACACAGAAAAGCCGTAAGTTCCGGAGCCTCCCGGTATTCGACCTGACATTCCTCCCTCTTACAGTCAAGGGCCCGAAGGGGATTGCGCTCGGCCCGTCGACGACAGTCCTCGCAGAGACGATCCCGCCTGGCCCGCAAAAAGGCCTGGAGACTCTCACGATAGGGCTTCCGGCAGGTCGGACAGCCCAGGGAATTGACCTCAAGCCTGAGATCCCCTGCCCCACCGGCCTCCAGGATCTCCAGGGCCAGGGCCACCAGCTCGGCGTCCATCCCGGCGGAGGCCGCCCCGAAGACCTCCACGTCCACCTGGTGAAACTGACGCAGGCGGCCCTTCTGGGGTCTCTCGTGGCGGAACATGGGCCCGATGGTAAAGAGCTTGAGCGGCTTCGGACGGGTGTGAAGCCCGTGTTCGATAAAGGCCCTCACCACCCCGGCCGTGGCCTCCGGCCGGAGGGTCAAACTCTCCCCGTTCCGGTCCACGAAGGTGTACATCTCCTTTTCCACGATGTCCGTAGCCTCCCCGATGCTTCGGGCAAAAAGCTCCGTGCGCTCAAGCACCGGGAGCCGGATCTCGGAAAATCCGTAGCGCAAAAGGATCTCCCGGGCCCGGGCCTCAAGCCAGTGGAAGACCCGCGCCTCCTCCGGCAAAAGATCCTTAAAACCCCTTACAGCCTTGATCATCTCTCACAGGGCGGTTTTTTGTGGCAGATGGTATATAGCTCGGTCACCGTGATCATACCCCGGGTAAGAAGCTTCTCAAGTTCCGGAAGGATCTCCTCCACCTTCTCCCGGGTCTCCACCACTTCTATCTTAAGGGGCAGATTTTCCGAGGCTCGAAGGAGCCTTGTCGAATGGACCTTTTTATCCGGACCATACCCGTAAACCCCTTTAAACATGGTAAGGCCATGAATATCCTTCTCCCATAAAAAGTCCAGGATGGCCCGGTAAAGGGGTTTGCGCCCCAGTTTTTCGTCCTCGTCCACGTAAATGGAAAGGAGCACGCAGCGTCCGTTCATCTCACCAGGAGCCTGGCCAGGGTCTCTCCCAATTTTACCCCGGTTAAACCCAGCCCCACACTCAGGATCACGTTGAGGAAAGAGGTCAGCCACTCTCCTTCTTTGAGGAGGGTGTGGCTTTCGTAGGCGAAGGTGGAGAAGGTGGTAAAGGAGCCCAGAAACCCCACCGCCACCAGCCATCTGGCCTCCGGGGGCACGAGAAGGGTCCGGGTGGCAAGTTCCATAAAGAGCCCCAGAAGGAAAGAGCCGAGCACGTTTACCGCAAGTGTCCCCAAGGGAAAACCGGCCCCGAAGCGCAGAAACCAGCCGCTGATGAGATAGCGCGAGATGGCCCCGAGACCTCCGCCCAGAGCGATATAGAGGAACTTCACTAAAGTTCCACTCCCCAGCGGCGCACGAAGTTGAGCCCTCCCGGGGGCACGAAGGTGCGGGTGTAGCCCGCGGCCGAAAGCCACCTCTGGGCCTCGTAAGCCCGGCGGCTGGAGTTGCAGATGAGGATCACGTCCTTGTCCCGGGGGATCTTCTCCATCTCGCGCCGCACCTTGTCGTATTCCACATGGATCCAGCGTCCGGGATACTTTTTCACTAAGGGCTCGGCCTCCCGGGGATGGCGGGTGTCCACGAAAACGGTCTCCGGATCCCCCTCCCTGAGGCGCCTTAAAGCCTCGTCCCAGTCTATCTGGCGCAGGAGCCCGGTTAAGAGGTTTTCCGCGGTATGGGCCACGTCGTGGATGGGGTCCAGGGCGGAATTGTAGGGCGGGGCATAGGCCAGCTCCAGCCCGATGAGGTCCTCCACCGTGGGCCGATGGGGCAGGATGGAGGAGATGGCGTGGATCCGGGCAAGCGTTCCGTCGGTGTTTGGCCCCACGGCCTGAAAACCGAGCACCCGTCGGCTCCTCCGGTCAAAGACCAGTTCCACGAAAATGAATTCCGCCCCGGGAAAGTAGTGGGCCCGCTCGGTCTGGTTGTTTAAGGCGTAGTCGGCCTCAAAGCCCTCGGCCCGGGCCACAGAAAGCGAGATCCCGCAGGCCCCGATGGCAAGGTCAAAACATTTCATGATAAAGGCCCCCACGGTTCCCGGAAACCGGGTGGGACGGCCGGCCAGATTGTCCCCGATGACACGCCCCTCCCGGTTGGCCAGCGACCCGAGCGGCATGACCACCCTTTTCCCGAGAACAAGGTGCGGGATCTCCACGCAGTCGCCCCCGGCATAGATGTCCGGGTCCGAGGTCTGCATACGGTCGTTCACCACAATCCCCATGTTCACCAGAAGTCCGGCCTTTTTCGCCAGCTCCACGTTGGGTCTCACCCCGGTGGCAAAGATCACGATATCCGCGGGATAGATCCCTTTCTCCTCCACCACCTCCGAGACCCGGCCGTCCTTTCCCCGAATTTCTTTAACCCGGGCGTTCACCACCACCTCCACACCCTTCTCCCGCAGGTGATGCTCCACCATACGGGCAAGGGGCTTGTCTATGAGCCGGGGGAGCACCTGATCAAAGTACTCCAGCACCGTAGTCTTTACTCCCCAGAGATCGGCGAAGGCCTCGGCCATCTCAAGCCCGATGGGCCCGCCCCCGATGATCACCGCCCGTTCCACCTCGCCCCGGGCGAGCCTCTCCTTGATCTCTATGGCCTTGTGAAGATCGGAGACCGTGAAGACCCCGGAAAGCTCGCGCCCGGGTATGGGCGGGACGAAGGGGGTGGCACCGGTGGCAAGCACCAGTTTGTCGTAAGGTATTTCCTCCTCGGCTCCGGAATCCAGACGCTTGACCCGCACCGCCTTTCGCCTGCGGTCTATCTCCGTGGCCAGCGTGCGGGTAAGCACCCGGTCTATGGCTTTGGCGTTTTCAAAAAAGTATTCGTCGCGCAGCATGTGAAAGGAGGTCTCCCGCAGGTGGTTTTCATCCGGAATGTCGCCTGAGACGTAATAGGGGATGCCGCAGCCCCCGTAGGAGATGAGATCGTCCTTGTCAATGAGGGTTATTTCCAAGGAGGGATCAAGCCGTTTGGCCCGGCAGGCGGCTTTGGGCCCGCAGGCCACGGCCCCGATGACCACCACTTTCTTGCCCATGTTCCTCCTCCCGCGGGTAAATTCTTTCCCTTCTTATCACCTTCCAGGCGGTTGTGCAAACCGGTAAGAAGGGGGTATGCTTCAGCATATGAGCAGTTTCGAAAAACTTCTCTCCAGGAAAAGAGAGGAACTGAGCAGCGCCTGGATCGCCTTTTTCGGTCTCCTCCGGGAACAGCTGGTCCCGGTCCCCGAGCTTTATGTCAAGCGCTTTTATGCCGAGCTGGAACGTCCGGCCGAGGAGAAAGAGATCGAGCTCCTCCAGACCCTGGAGGACATCTATCGGTTCTTTCAGGAGTTACTCTCCCGGGAGGTGAGGGAGTCCCGGGAGAAGTTCGAGGTCCTTCTTGCTCAGGCCCAGACCCACCTGCAAAAACTGGCGGCCCTCAAGGAACAGGTGGACTTCCTTAACCCCGAGTATCTGAGAGACGAGATCACCGACCTCTGGAATGAAAAGGCCCTGAAACTTTTCTTTAGGCTGGAAGTCATGCCCCGCATTTACGAAGAAGATTTCGTTCTGGTCCTCTTTGACATCAATAATTTTAAGGCTTTACACCGGACCTATGGAGAGGAAGCGGCCCGCGATTGCCTCCGGGCCTTTGCCGAATTCTTAAGAAGCAATTTCAAAGGCAAAGACTTCATAGCCCGTTTTCGGGACGACCATTTCGTGGTGATCATGCGGGACGCCGTTTTTGACAAGGCCAGAACTTTCCTGGAAAGCATCTATCC
>JALWCD010000036.1 GCA_027036915.1 Thermodesulfatator sp.
TTACGGGCGATACGAAAGAGAAGCTCTGGAAAAGATCGCCAGTCTTTACCGGCTCTTTCTGGAAGCCAGGGGTAAAGAAAACGACCTTTGTCCGGGGGTGTTCTTTTTCGAAAACGGAATTCTGGAAGCTCAGAAGGCCAAGACCCTCAATATCCTGGTGGGGAATCTGGCACATAAGTTCAACAATCTTCTCAACGTCATCTGGGCCTCGCTTGAGTTCACCAAAATGAAAAAAGAACGGGCGGGGCTTGAACCTTTTCTGGAGAAGGCCGAGGCCGCCACCCAGGAACTCTCTCACCTGGTGAAACAGCTTCTTCTTTATGCCCGGGGCGAATGTCTGGGTAAGAAAACCATCAGGCTCAACGAATTTTTACCGGAGGTCTTCCGATTTCTTCGGACCATTTTGCCCGTACACATCAAGCTGGTGACCAGGTTGCCCAGGGATCTTCCCCCGGTTAGGATCGATCCCATGGCTCTGGAGCATGTGCTGGTGAACCTGGTGGTCAATGCGGCCGAGGCCTACGGAGAGACTCCCGGGACGGTGAATATCGAGCTTCAGGTTACCGAGAATCACCGCCATCTCAGGAAAGCCCGCGGGCCGTACCGCGTCAGACTTTGCAGCGGGGTGCCGGCCGCCCGCTGGGTGGCCATAAAGATAAAGGATCGCGGACCGGGTATTCCTCCCGAAGCCCTGACCAGGATTACGGATCCCTTCTACTCCACCAAGGGTCTTGGTAGAGGTCTGGGGCTGGCCGCGGTGAGAAACATCGTCTGGGCCCATGACGGGTGCCTTTCCATCTATTCCCGTCCGGGCAAGGGCACCCTTTTTAAAGTTCTTTTGCCGGTAAACGGAGAGGGGGATAGCGCATGAAGATCCTGCTGGTGGACGATGAGACCCTTTTAGGCGAGACCCTTGGAGAGCTTTTGAGCCTTCTGGGACACGAGGTTATCTACGCCGAACACGCCCGCAAGGCCCAGGAGATCCTGCGCGAGAGGGCTTCGGAGATTGAACTGGCCATCATAGACGTGATCCTTCCCGAAATAAGCGGGCCGGAACTGGTGGCTTGGATCAAAAGACACTATCCCCACATCAAGATTCTCTGCATTACCGGATACACCCCTACTCCCGAGCCCGAACCCTGCGGTTCAGGGGTACCCGTACTCTTTAAGCCTTTCAGTTTGGAGGAATTGAAACCCTATCTCATGGCCTGAAATGGAGGGGGGCTTTCGCCCCCCTCTCTTTTTAGATGTCGAAGTAGAGATAGAACTCGTAGGGGTGCGGCCGGAGACGGACCTGATCGGCCTCGTTCTCCCGCTTGTACTTGATCCAGGTCTCGATGAGGTCTTCGGTGAAGACCCCGCCCTTAAGCAGGAACTCGTGGTCCTCCTCCAGGGCCTGAAGGGCCTCCTCCAGGGTGGCCGGGGTGGTGGGGATGTCCTTCAGTTCCTCGGGCGGAAGGCTATAGAGGTCCTTGTCCATAGGTTCTCCCGGATCGATCCGGTTTTCGATGCCGTCAAGGGCCGCCATCAGCATGGCCGCAAAGGCCAGGTATCCGTTACAGGAGGGGTCCGGGGTCCGGAACTCGATCCGCTTGGCCTTGGGACTGGGGCTATACATGGGAATACGGATGGCCGCGGAACGGTTCCGGCTGGAGTAGCAGAGGTTTACAGGGGCCTCAAAACCCGGGGTGAGCCGTTTGTAAGAGTTGGTGGTGGGGTTGGTGAAGGCGCAGACCGCCCGGCAGTGTTTCAGGATGCCGCCAATGGCGTAAAGGGCAATCTCGGAAAGTCCGGCATAGCGATCCCCGGCGAAGACGTTGGTGTCGCCCTTCCAGATGCTCATGTGGGTGTGCATACCGGAGCCGTTGTCCCCGAAGATGGGCTTGGGCATGAAGGTTACGGTCTTGCCGTGCTTGTAAGCCACGTTCTTCAGGATGTACTTGAACCACATGAGCTGGTCCCCCATCTTGACCAGGGGAGCAAAGCGCATGTCGATCTCGGCCTGGCCCGCGGTGGCCACCTCGTGATGGTGGCATTCCACCTCGATGCCCACCTTCTGAAGGTAAAGGGTCATCTCCGTGCGGAGATCCTGAAACTTGTCCGAGGGCGGCACCGGAAAATAGCCTTCCTTGTGCCGGGGTTTGTAGCCCAGATTGGGGCATTCTTCACGCCCGGAATTCCAGATGCCCTCAATGGAATCCACAAAATAGTAGGAGTAATTGGCCGCCGAGTCGTAGCGGATGTCATCGAAGATGAAAAACTCGGCCTCCGGCCCGAAGTAGGCCGTGTCTCCGATGCCGGTGCTCTTGAGATAGGCTTCGGCCTTCTGCGCCACATAGCGCGGGTCCCTGGAGTAGGGCTCACGGGTGATGGGGTCCATGACGTTACAGATGAGGGAGAGCGTGGGAACCTCGAAGAAGGGATCGAGCACCGCGGTGGTGGGATCGGGGACCACGATCATGTCGCTCTCATGAATCTCCTGCCAGCCCCGAATGGAGGAGCCGTCGAAACCGAAGCCCTCCTCAAAGGCCTCCTCCGAAAACTGTTCGATAGGCACGGTGAAATGCTGCCAGATGCCAGGCAAATCCAGAAACTTAAGATCCACCATCTTTACGCCGTTTTTGCGGGCAAACTCCAGAACCTCCTTGGGCGTCATAATACGACCTCCTTTAGTTTTTTTGGGATTTTTTGAGCCAGCTCTTCGGCCTCTTCGGCCGAGAGTTTCTCCCCCTCCCGGGTCTGAAGATAGAGTATTTGGGCCGCCTTGTCCTCTTTCTCCGAAACCAGGGCCTTGCCGATCACGAAACCGCTTTCGGTGATTATAGTGGTTATCCGATAAAGAAGGAAGGGCTCCTCGGAGGTGTATATCTCAAGCAGGGTATAAAAGTCCGAGGTCTCCTGGTCTATTTTGACTTCGGCCCGCGGTCTCCATTTTACCCTGGGCCCCAGGCGGAGGATGGTTTGCGATTTACGGGAAACGAGATCCGGAAGATCCACCTCCCCGGCCAGGACTTTCGGAAAAAGGGAGCGCCACTCATCCAGTCGGGCTTCGGGCCAGAGGGGTTCCAGCAGAAACTCGTCCACCGCCAGACCCTGAGGCCAGGTGAAGGCCCGGGCGCGCCGGATGCGGAAGCCTGCGGCCAGAAAACTCCCGCAAAGATCCGCAAGGAGTCCGGGGCGATCCCGACAGATGACAAAAAGGCCCTGCCCCTCGCGAAAGGAGAGCGTTTCGACCAGAAAATCCGGCTCCTCGGCCAGAAAACGTCCTACGGCCTCACAGAGACGCTTGAGAATCGGAATCTCGTAAATCTCAAGCTGGGGTAAGGGTACGCTTTCGGCCAGCTCCCCGGAAGTCTCCCGCAGAAGTCTTTCTCTTTTTTCCGCCAGATCAGAGGTTTCCCGCCGGGTTTCAAGGAGTTTGCGCACCTTCTGATAGAGTTCCTCCAGAAGCTCGGCCTTCCAGGAGGTCAGGGCCCGGGGACCGGTGGCCCGGGCGTCGGCCAGGGTCAGGAGATAAAGGGCCGAAAGCCGCTCGACCGTTTTGACCTTCAGGGCTATCTCCTCCGAAACCCTTTCCTCGGCCAGATCCCTCCGCAGGGCGGTATCGATGAGAAGGAGATGGTGCCTTATGAGAAAGGCTATCTCTTCCGTGGACTTTTCATCGAAACCGAAACGCCGGGCGATCTCCCTCACCCTTTCGGCCCCGATCCCGGCGTGGTCGGGTTCACCCTTGGCGATGTCGTGAAGGAGGGCTGCGAAGTACAGCTCGGTGGGGGCGGTTATCTTTGACCAGAGCTCGGGCCTTTCTTTTCGCAGCTGATGCAGGGCCTCCACGGTCAGGAAAAGGTGTTCGTCCAGGGCGTAAAGGTGATAAAGATCATACTGAACCTTTCCGTGGATCTCCCGAAATTCCGGAAGAAGATAATAAAGGAGACCAGTGCTCCGGAGGTGCCGGAGCATGGTCAGGCTGAAGGGCTCGCCAAGGAGCACGGGAAAGCTTCGGCGAAGTTCCTCCAGTTCCTCCGCCCGAAAGATCCTCCCGCGGAGATATTTCTTGAGGTGGCGATCAAAGGCCCGCCCCTCCCGGGCCTGAACCTGGAAAATCCGTTTAAGGAAATCACGGCTGGGGATGGGCACTTCGAAACGGATGCGGGTGGAATTTTCCGGGAAAAATAACTCTTCGATGGCATCGGTGAGATCCTCCACGGCTTCTTTTATGACCGTAAAGGCCCGGAAGAGTTCGGACATGAACTGTTCGGTTCCGGATCGGTCTCCCGCATAGCCCAGACGGCGGGCGATTTCCGGCTGATATTCCATGAAGAGCCGGTCTTCCTTTCGCTGACGGAAGTGGTGCAGGGTCTCCCGGACCCGGCGAACGAAGGCCACGGCCCCGGAAAGTCGGGCTTCTTCCTCCGGGGTCAGAAACCCCACCCGCACGAAATCCGAAAGCTCCTCCAGACCGAAGACGATCAGTCGCCTATACACATCCCCGAGCCCA
>JALWCD010000037.1:0-2252 GCA_027036915.1 Thermodesulfatator sp.
TAGCATTACGCCGCACACGAAGTTTAGGGCGGAGGTATATGTATTGAAGAAGGAGGAGGGTGGTCGGCACACGCCGTTTTTTAATGGGTATCGTCCGCAGTTTTATTTTCGGACGACGGATGTGACGGGGGTAGTGAAGCTGCCGGAGGGGGTGGAGATGGTGATGCCCGGGGACAATGTGGAGTTGGAGGTGGAGTTGATCAAGCCGGTGGCGATGGAGGAGGGGTTGAGGTTTGCGATCCGGGAGGGTGGCCGTACGGTAGGGGCCGGAGTGGTCACCAAGATCCTGGAATAACGAGGGGTGGGCGAGGAAGGCCATGGTACCAGCGCAGAAGATACGCATAAAACTCAAGGCTTACGATCATAAGGTGCTTGATCGGTCGGTGGCGGAGATTGTGCGCACGGCTCGGGACACCGGGGCACGGGTGGTGGGGCCTATTCCGCTTCCCACCAAGATTAGTCGCTGGACGGTGTTGCGTTCACCGCACATCGATAAGAATTCCCGGGAGCAGTTCGAGATCCGGACGCACAAGAGGTTGCTTGATATTCTCGAGCCCACCCAGCAGACCATAGATGCGCTTATGCAGCTTGAGCTTCCGGCCGGGGTGGAAGTGGAGATCAAGCTTTAAGGAGTTTAGGCCATGATGGTGGAAGGGCTTATCGGAAGAAAGCTCGGTATGACCCGGATCTTCAACGAGGCCGGGGAAGTGGTGCCGGTAACGGTGCTGGAGGTCGGCCCCTGTACGGTAGTTCAGGTCAAGACCGTGGAGACTGACGGCTACAATGCCGTGCAGCTGGGTTTCAGGCCCAAAAAGCTTACCAAGTTCAACAAGCCCATGCGGGGCCATTTTCTTAAGGCGGGTCTCGACCATGGGTTTTATATCCTGCGAGAGTTCCGGGTGGATGATCCTTCGCAGTTCAAGCCCGGGCAGGTGCTTACTTTGGAGAGTTTAGGGGTGGAAAAGGGGCTCAAGGTAGACGTGACCGGGAAGAGCAAAGGGCGTGGTTTTACCGGGGCCATCAAGCGGTGGGGTTTCAGTCGACAGCCCATGAGTCATGGTGCCAAGCAGGTCCATCGCAAACCGGGATCAAGCGGCCCCAGTACTTTCCCGGGCCGGGTGATCAAGGGCAAAAAGATGCCCGGTCATTACGGGAACGAAACGGTTACGGTTAAGAATTTACTGGTGGCGGAGGTGATTCCGGAAAAGAATCTTTTGCTAGTAAAGGGTGCGGTTCCCGGCTGGCCCAACGGCTGGGTCATGGTGTATTTCAAGTAAGGGGTTTAGGCCATGCCGAAGGTGGATGTCTATAACAGTCAGAAAGAGAAAGTGGGCGAGGTAGAGCTTCCCGAAGATATTTACGCCGTACCGGTCAAGGTGGGTCTGCTTCACGAGGTGGTGCGCTGGCAGAGGGCTCGCTGGCGGGCGGGTACGGCCTGTACCAAGACCCGGGGTGAGGTCCGTGGAGGGGGTCGCAAGCCCTGGCCGCAGAAACACACCGGTCGGGCCCGTCAGGGTTCCATCCGGGCTCCGCACTGGGTAGGCGGTGGGGTGGTCTTCGGGCCCAAACCCCGGAGCTATGAATTCAAACTCAACAAGAAGGTGCGCCGGCTGGCCCTGAAAATGGCTCTTTCCAATCGGGTTTCGGTGGGTAATGTGTACGTGGTTACGGACTTCGGGCTGGGGGATAAGCCGAAGACCAGGCAGTTTCTGGAGTTTCTGAATCGTTTCGGGACTCAGAATGCCCTGGTGGTGGTTCCGGAGAGGGATCTGGTGGCGGAGTACAGTGCCCGAAACCTCCCCAAGGTGAAGGTGCTCGCGGTGGAAGGGCTTAACGTCTACGATATACTGGATCACGAATATCTGATCCTCAAACAGGACGCCCTTCCCAAAATAGAAGAAAGATTAAGGAGAGCCCGATGAGTTTGGCCAAGGATCCGCGGGAGATTATTCTGGCGCCGGTGATTACGGAAAAGTCCATGTGGCTTAAGGAAAAGTACAATCAGGTAACGTTCTGGGTGCATCCTGAGGCCAACAAGATCGAGATTCGGAAGGCGGTGGAGGATCTATTTAAGGTGAAGGTGGAAAAGGTGCGGACCATGAGGGTGAAGGGGAAGCCCAAGGGCCGGTGGCCGCGGGAGGGGCGGCGTTCCCTCCGCAAGAAGGCCATCGTGAAGCTGGCCCCGGGGCATAGCATAGAATTCTTCGAGACGGTGTGAGGTGAGTCATGCCGATTAAAAAATGTAAACCCAC
>JALWCD010000037.1:2262-4485 GCA_027036915.1 Thermodesulfatator sp.
CAGGTTTCAGACCTATCTGGTGGATCCGGATCTTTCCAAAAAGGAGCCGGAGAAGTCGCTTATCGAGCCCCTCAAGAAGACCGGGGGGCGGAACTGCTACGGGCGGATCACGGTCCGTCACCGCGGTGGCGGACACAAGAGGATGTACCGCATCATCGATTTCAAGCGTGATAAGGATGGGGTGCCGGCGAAGGTGGTGGCTCTGGAATACGATCCCAACCGTTCGGCCAATATTGCCCTGCTCCAGTATGCCGACGGGGAGAAGCGTTATATCCTGGCGCCGGTGGGACTTAAGGTGGGCGACGTGGTCATGAGCGGGGAGAGCGTGGAGGTCAAGGTGGGGAACTGTATGCCGCTTAAGAATATCCCGGTGGGGACGGTGGTCCACAACGTGGAGCTCCGGCCGGGCAAGGGCGGGCAGCTGGCCCGGGCGGCCGGGGCCTTTGCTCAGGTGCTGGGGAAGGACGGGCAATATGTGCACCTGCGGCTTCCCTCGGGTGAGATTCGTATGGTGCATGAGCGCTGTCGGGCCACCATCGGTCAGGTGGGGAACCTCGACTGGGAGAACGTGGTCCTGGGGAAGGCCGGGCGCAAACGGTGGCTGGGCCGGCGTCCGCGGGTGCGCGGTGTGGCCATGAATCCGGTGGATCACCCCATGGGAGGCGGCGAAGGACGGACGCATGGTGGGCGTCATCCCTGTTCTCCCTGGGGGCAGCTGGCCAAGGGACTTAAGACCCGGGGCAAGAAGCCCTCGGATAAATTTATAATTCGTCGTCGGAAGGGTTAGGGGGACTGAGATATGCCTAGATCCAAGAAGAAAGGGCCTTTTGTGGATGAGCACCTGATGAAAAAGGTGCTTAAGGCCAGAGAGACCGGGGACAAGAAGGTTATCAAGACTTGGAGTCGGCGTTCCACGATTGTACCGGAGATGGTGGGGCTTACCTTTGCGGTGCACAACGGCCAGAAGTTCATTCCGGTCTATGTGACCGAGAACATGGTGGGACATAAGCTGGGAGAGTTTGCCCCCACGCGGACCTTCCGGGGGCATGCCGGTGACAAGGGTAAGGTGAAGGGTAAAAAGTAGAGGGGTTTGAGCCATGGAGGCCAGAGCCGTTGCGAGATACGTGAGGATATCGCCTTATAAGGCGCGGCCGGTGATTGACCTCATCCGCGGCAAGGATGTGCAGGAGGCGCTGCAGATCCTGGAGTTTACGCCTAAGAAGGCCGCGCGTTTGATCAAGAAGGTGCTCGAAAGCGCGATTGCCAATGCGGAGCACAACTACAACATGGATCCGGATCGGCTTTATGTGAAAAGGGCCTATGTGGATGAAGGCCCCAGGCTCAAGAGGATCTGGCCCCGGGCCTGGGGGCGAGCCAGCAGGATCCTTAAGCGCACCAGTCATATTACGGTAGTGGTAGAGGAAAAGACCTAAGCAAGGAGGGAGGACCTTGGGTCAGAAGGTAAACCCCATAGGGCTGAGGATCGGGATCACCCGGACCTGGGATTCCCGGTGGTTCGGGAAGGGTAAGGAATTTGCGGAGGCGGTCAAGGAAGACCATGAGATCCGCAGGCATATCAAGGGCAAGCTCAAACACGCGGGGATAGCCCGGATCGAGATCGAACGGGCGGCCAATCGGGTGCGGATCATTATTCATTCGGCCCGTCCGGGGATCGTGATCGGTAAGAAGGGGGCGGAGATAGAGAAGCTGAAGCAGGAGCTGGCCAGGCTTACCAAAGGCAAAGAGATTGTGATCGACATCGTGGAGGTGAGGCGGCCCGAGCTTGAGGCCCAGCTGGTGGCGGAGAACATCGCGGTGCAGCTTGAGCGCCGGGTGAGTTTTCGTCGGGCCATGAAACGGGCGGTGGCTCTGGCTCTGCGTTTCGGGGCCCAGGGGATCCGGGTGCAGTGCAAGGGGCGGCTCGGTGGGGCTGAGATTGCCCGGAAGGAGTGGTACCGGGAAGGGCGGGTACCCCTTCATACCCTCCGGGCAGACATCGATTACGGTTTTGCGGAGGCCCTGACCAAATACGGGGTGATCGGGGTCAAGGTCTGGATCTTCAAGGGCGAGGTCCTGCCCGAGAAGGGCGGGGTCGGAGAGGCCCTGACCATTTAAAGAGGGGTTTGAGCCATGCTTTTGCAGCCGAGAAAGGTCAAATATCGCAAGATGCAGAAGGGCCGGGTGCGCGGCAAGGCCACCCGGGGCTGTGCGGTGGAGTTCGGG
>JALWCD010000038.1 GCA_027036915.1 Thermodesulfatator sp.
GGGCCCATCCCCGGCGGTAGATTACCGGCTCGAAAAGGGCCGTTTCCCGGGCCTCTTCCCGGTAGCGGGGATCGGTGAGAATGAAGGCCTCGGCAGGCGTTATGAGGAGGAATCCGGCGGATTCCTTGAGGCTTACGTCCTGGGGGCTGAACCCCGAAAGATAGCGGCGATTTTCCGGAGAAGAGATCAACAGCCCTCCGCCTCCATGGCGTTTGAGCCAACGCCGGACCTTATTCAAACGGGCTTCATAGGGCACGGGCCACCTCCTGAAGCATCTCCAGGGCTACCTTTTCCTTGGATCCATGAAACCGTCTGGGGGTCTCCCGGGTCCGGGAGAAAAGGAAAATTTCGGTCTCCTCGGCCTCGAAGGCCGAAAGGGCATTGGCTGCCAGAAAATCAAAACCCTTCTTCTCCAGTTTCTCCCTGGCCCGCGGGAGAAGATTTTCGGCCTCCTCCAGAGCAAAACCCAGGCTAATCTGGCCCGGACGTTTACGGGCGTTGAACAGGGCCGCGATGTCGGGCGTGGGCTTCAGGGAAAGGGTCCGGGGGAAGTCCTCCTTTTTGACTTTTCCCTGAAGGGGCTTTTCCGGGGTGAAGTCGCAGACCGCGGCGGCGAAAAGGGCCAGATCGGCCTTTTCGAAAAGACCTTGGGCCACCTGGAGCATCTCGGCGGCGGTCTTCACCGGATGGGTCTTTACGCCTTCCGGCGGAGACACGCTCAGCGGGCCGTGGACCAGGTGGACCTCGGCTCCGAGAAGCAGGGCCGCCCGGGCCAGGGCCACCGCCATCCTCCCGGAGGAAGGATTGGAGAGAAAACGCACGGCGTCTAAGGGCTCACGGGTGGGGCCTCCGGTGATAAGGACCATTTTGCCGGCCAGACTCTTTTCCACGAAAAGACCCTCGATTTCAAGAAGAAGGGTTTCCAGAGGGGGAAGCCTTCCCGGCCCTTGGGCGCCGCAGGCGAGCTCTCCGCTTGCGGGCTCAACCACCCGGTAGCCGAACTCCCTCAGCCGGGCCAGGTTTTCCCGGGTGGCCGGATGTTCCCACATATTGGTGTTCATGGCCGGAGCCAGAAGTACGGGGGCCCGGGTGGCCATGACGATGGCCGTAAGCAGATCCGAGGGCTCCCCGCGCGCCAGTTTGGAGAGAAAGGAGGCCGTGGCCGGGGCCACCACGATTCCCTCCGCCCAGGCCGCAAGGTCGGTGTGAGGGATCAGGCCTCCCTGAGGGCTCAGGAAGTCCCGCTGGGTGAAACACCTCTTTCGGGAGAGGGCTTCAAAGAGAAGAGGCGTAACAAAGGCCTCGGCCCCGGTGGTAAGGACCACCTGGACCTCGGCCCCTTTTTTTCTTAGGAGCCTTACGAGTTCCGCGGCCTTGTAAGCCGCTATGCCCCCGCAGATACCCAGGATGAGACGGCGCCCGGCAAGCATTCAGGGGGAGGAAGAAACGGGAGTCTCGAATCCCAAGGGACGTTCCGGATTCAGACTCTCACTGGCCCAGATCTTCACCTCCAGATTCCCGAAGCTCGAGGAACTGATGTAAATGAAACAGCTTCCGTTGGGGCGTCTGAAGGCCAGAAGGGTGTTTTTGTAACGGATGCTACCCACCTGTTGCCAGCCCCGGGCCGTAAGTTGCTTCTCGAAAAAGGTCACCAGGGAGTCCACCGTGACCCTTCCCCGGGCCGTGATGAGACCTCCCACGTAAGTAGGGGTCTTGACGATAAGGGTCTTTTCCTGGACGATCTCGAGCTCGTTCGGAAGCACCAGATCAGGAAAATCGGTATGCTGGAGTACGGGGCGGGCCGCGGGAGCCGGAGAAGCCTGGGAGTTGCCTTTAGGCCCCTCGCTGTGCGCCGTACAGCTTGCCAGTAAAAAGACCAGGATGGCCCACAGGAGCTTCTTTTTCTCCATCTCTTTTCCCCCTTGGGCTGGTTTGTTTTCATTTTAAGCCCCGGGCGAAGCCTTTGTCAAAATTTCAGTCCCGGTGGTAAGGGTGGCCTGAAAGGAGGGTAAGGACGCGATAGAGGGTTTCGCAGAAGACCAGCAGGGCCAGTTCGTGGTTCAGGGTCAGGGGAGAAAGACTCAACCTGGAATCGGCGGCCTCGAGGATCTCAGGGGCCAGACCCTCCGGGCCTCCGCAGACCACCGTGATCCGCCTGGCCCGGGAAAGGAGTCCCTCGAACCAGGAGGCCAGCTCCGGGGTGCGGAAACTCCGTCCCCTCTCATCCAGCGCCAGAAGATATCCTCCTTCGGGGAGGTATTTTTTGAACATACGGGCCTCCTCACGGAGGCGACTTTCTGGGGTGCTTCCGGCTTTCACTTTCGGAAAAAGGGTCTCAAAATGCAGGAAAGGCTTTAGTCTTTCGCTATAAAAGGACAGTCCTTCCCGGACGAAGGGATACCGCAGGGGGCCCGGAGCCAGAAGGAGGAGACGAACCGGAAAACGCATGGTATAAAATTAGCCGGCATGGAAGAAAAAGAGAAGGTTTTGCTTGCGAGAATCCCGGCGGTTCATCAACTGGCCGAGGAACTGGCGCGGAAACACCCGGGACACCCGGAGGTCTTTTACACCCGGGCGGCTCGCAAGACCGCGGAACGTCTGCGGAGGGAGGTCCTCCAGGGCGAAAGAGAAGCCCTTGATCCGGAGGAGATCCGACGGGTGGCCGAGGAGGTTCTTTCCGGGATCCTCCGACCGCACCTCCGGCGGGTGATAAACGCCACCGGGGTGGTGGTTCACACGAACCTGGGCCGTTCGCCGCTGGCCGAGGAGGCCCTGGAGGAGATCCTTGCCGTGGCCCGGGGTTATTCCAATCTGGAATATCGTCTGGCCGAGGGCCGGCGGGGGAGCCGTTACGAACACGTCTCCGGGCTTCTGCGGGAGCTCACCGGGGCCGAGGAGGCCCTGGTGGTCAATAATAACGCCGCGGCGGTGCTCATTACCCTCAATACCCTGGCCCGGGGGCGCGAGGTCATCGTCTCCCGGGGGGAACTGGTGGAGATCGGGGGCTCCTTCCGTATGCCGGAGGTCATGGCCTGGGCCGGCTGCGTGCTGCGGGAGGTGGGCACCACCAACCGCACCCATCTCCGGGACTATGAGGCCGCCATCAACGAAAACACCGCCCTCCTCATGAAGGTCCACAAGAGCAATTACGCCATCGTGGGGTTCACCCGGGAGGTTTCCGGAGCCGAGCTTGTGGCCCTGGGACGACGGTACGGCCTTCCGGTGGTGGAGGATCTCGGGAGCGGTTGCCTGGTGGATTTTTCCCGCTACGGTCTGCGTCGGGAGCCCACGGTGCAGGAGGTGGTGAGAAGCGGGGTGGACGTGGTGACCTTTTCCGGAGACAAGCTTCTGGGGGCCCCTCAGGCCGGGATCATCGTAGGACGACGCGAGCTGGTGGAGAGGATCCGGCAAAACCCCCTGAATCGAGCGCTTAGGATAGACAAGTTGACCCTGGCGGGTCTTGAGGCCACGCTCAGGCTCTATCTGGACGAGAAACTGGCGGTGGAAAAGATACCCACCCTGCGACTGATCCTTAAGCCCCCGGAGAAGGTGAGACGCGAGGCCCGGCGCCTCAAAAACCTCCTTTCCCGGGCCGGGCTTCCCGGTTTTTCCTTTGCCGTGGTGCCCACGGTGTGTCGCACCGGGGGCGGAGCCCTGCCGGTGGCGGATCTGCCCTCCTACGCCGTGGCCGTGAACTCGGAAAGATTTTCCGCGGAGGAACTTCACGAGAGGTTGCGGGTGGGTGAGCCCCCGGTGGTGGGGCGCATCGAGGAGGATCGTTTCCTGCTCGAGGTGCGCACCATCTTTCCGGAGGAGTTCCCGCTGGTGGTAAAGGCCCTGAAACGCTTGATAAATCATGCCTGAACCCCTGGGCTGGGAAAGGTATCTCTCTTACTATCTTTCCGCCGCCGAGGCGGAACTCCGGCGGGTGTGTCCCCACGGGGCGCCGGCTCTTTCCCCTGAGGAGGGCAATCTCCTTCTTTTCGGACGCGTTCCGGTGACCCTGAGATTTTCGGAAAGGGGGCCCCTTTCGGAAAACAGACGCTGGTTCCCGGTCCTGAAGGAACTGGCCCGGCGTCTGGTGGAAAACCTGGTGCTCTCCACGGCTATGGACGGTTATCCCGGGAAGGGTCTCCTGGCCCTCATGCTGGCGAAGGGGCCGGTGAAGGGCCTTCTGGTTTCGGGCCGGGCCCTGAAACCTCCGACCGGGGCCCTAAGACTTTCCAGGGAGGAATATTTTCTCCCCGAGACCGAGGTGGACGGGCGGAGTTTCCTTCGCGAAAACTGGCGGGCCCGGAGGACCTTTCGCGCGGCTCCGGTGATCCTCAAGGCGCTCCCGGATCTGGAGGAAGGCCGCAGGCGGCTTGAGCTGGCCCGGCTCTTCGGTCTGACCTACCTTTCCCCCCGGGCGGAGAGGGAGCTTGCGGTCTTTCTTGACCATCTTCCGGAGGTGAAAAAATTTCTCCGCCC
>JALWCD010000039.1:0-1899 GCA_027036915.1 Thermodesulfatator sp.
CCCTGCAGTATCTGGCGGCCATCTCTTCGGTGATGCTTCTCATTCAGGTCTATTGTATGCGCTGGAATGTAGTGATCGGGGGGCAGATGGTTTCTAAAAGTGGTCGGGGTTTTACCTTCTATCATCCCGAATTTCTTGAAAAAGAAGGGATTTTTCCCACGATTCTTATTCTGATGGCTCCGATAATAATTCTCTACATTCTTTCCAAAATCTTTCCGCTCTGGATGCCTGAAGAAGCTAAAACTAATACAAAATAAATTGTAGGAGGTGTAAGGATGAGATGGAAGGTGTGCTGGTCAGTATTGGTAGCATTGGTCCTTTTGGCATGGGGGAGCTCCGGTTGGGCGGTAACCCAGTTTTCAAAGGACGTTACCAATCCAAAGGTGAAGGAGCTTAACAAGAAGTGTATGATGTGTCATCTTAAGGAGAATAAGTCCCTGGTTCTGCAGTGGCAGGAGTCTCCGCATGCCGCGGCCAAAGAGGGGCCGGTGGGTTGTTACACCTGTCATGCCGCCGATCCCGGAGACCCTCTGGGTTATAAGCACGAAGGGGCTTTCATTAAGACTCTTATGACCCCCAAGGATTGTTCCTACTGTCACGAGCGGGAGTATAGGGAATACACCAATTCCCACCACGCCACTGCCGGGCAGATCATGGCCTCTCTGGATAACGTCTTGGGTGAAATCGTCTGTAGTGCTCCGGTAGAGAGCGTGACCAAGTGGGGGCTTCCGCCTACCGCGGCTAAAGCCACCGCTCAGAATGCCTGTTGGCAGTGTCACGGTTCGGTGGTGAAGGTGCTCAAGGACAAGAACGGGAACATCCTGCGCAATGAAGTCGGGGCGCCTCAGTTTGATCCCTCCACCTGGCCCAATAGCGGTATGGGGCGGATCAATCCCGACGGGACCAAGGGAAGCTGTAATGCCTGTCATTCCAAGCATGCTTTTCGGGCTAGCGTAGCTCGTCAGCCGGAAAACTGTGGTAAATGTCACCTCGGTCCGGACCATCCGCAGAAGGAAGTGTACGAGGAGTCCAAGCATGGAATCGCTTACTTCTCGGCGGTCAAGGAAAAGGGACTCATGGGTATGAACATTCTCAAGACCGGACCCTGGGTCCTTGGTAAGGACTATCATTTCGCTCCTACCTGTTCCACCTGTCACATGGGGGCTTATGTCAAGCCCAATGGTTCCATTGAGCCCAATACTCACAACGTGGGTGACCGTATTTCCTGGACTCTTCGGCCTCCGATTTCGGTGAAGCTCAATCGGGTGATTACCACGGACGACAAGGTCTATGACGTTCCCGGAGAGACTCCTCCTCTTCCCGGGCAGTACGTGGAGGTCTACGACTACGTGCGTAAAGGAGACAAGCTGGTCAAGGTGAAGACCAAGAAGCAGGTGAAGAAGGTCATCAGCTGGAAGGAGCGTCGGGCCAAGATGATGGAGGTCTGCAAGAGCTGCCATGGTATGCAGCAGGTGGAGAACTTCTACAAGCAGTTCGATGCTCTGGTGGTGACCTATAACGAGAAGTTCGCCAAGCCGGCCAAACGCATCTTCGAGGAACTGGTTAAAGACGGTCTGGTCCCCAGGGCGCCTTTCATGTCCAAGGTGGGCTGGATCTGGTTTGAGATCTGGCATCATGAAGGGCGTCGAGCCCGGCACGGGGCTTCCATGCAGGGGCCGGACTACACCCACTGGCATGGTATGTATGAGGTGGCCCGGCACTTCTACTATGAATATCTCCCCGAGGTGCTTGAGATCGCCAAAGAGCACGGCAAGCTCGAGAAGTATCAGAAGCTCATCAACGAGGTCCTGAGCACTCCGGAGCACAGCTGGCGTCTTAAGGGCTTTGGGGCCATGATGAAGGCCATCGAAAAAGAATACAAAGAGCGGTACGGAAAGG
>JALWCD010000039.1:1909-4368 GCA_027036915.1 Thermodesulfatator sp.
GAACAGTAAAATAGAAAGGGGGGGAGGGGGCCGCTCCCTCCCCCTCTGCATCGGGTAGAGAGATGAAAAAATTTGGAAATTTATTGTTTTTCCTGGGCCTTCTTCTGGTAGCCACGGTTTGGGCCTCTTCCGATCCGGACTTTGAAAGGGTGCAAAAACTGGGGCTGGCTTATAAGGATTTCACGCTGGGTGAAAGGTTGCCCGAGGCGGATGGTCTTGTCCCGCTAAAGGACGCTTTTAAAGGAACCCTTCGCTATCGGAAAGGCTCACTTATTCTGGCGGTGGAAGAAAAGACTCGTCGTCTGATAGCGTTATATGAGGAATATCCCGCTCTTAAGCCCGAAGATCTCCAGAAACTGATAAGCAGTCTGATGGCTCAATTTGGAGAGCCCACCTTTGAGGCGCACGAGAAGATGCTCTTCTGGTACTATTCCTCCCGGGGGAAGATAACCTCTGAAGCCTTCGAGCATCTGCGGGAAGAGGGGAAAGAGCCGGAGGTGCTGGCTATAGCCAAGTTCTATTGCGATCAGAGGATAGTGGAGTTCGGTAATAAAAAAGACTCCGGGGGTAAAGCTAAAGCTTTTTTTACCCTTTATTCTCCGTTATTGATTCGTAAGTTTGTTTATGACAAAATTGATTATAGTCCGAAAAAATTCTAATAAGGAGGTGTGAGTTATGAAGAGATGGGTATGGTTATTATTGTTGGGTTTTTGGGTTTGGGTCTCGGGGGCCCTGGCCTATACGGTTGAGGGCAAGATTAAGGCCAGGCTGGATTTTAAGGAGGAGATCCGTTACGAGTACTGGGAGACTTTTGATACGGGGAATCCGGCGCTGGATGATTCTTATTCTTTCCTCTCGAGCAAGATGCGTTTCGGGGCGGGCTTTACCTCTTCGGTGGTGGACGCCTATGCCCAGCTTCACTGGACCCAGTTCTTCAGCCTTCCGGATGATGGTCAGTTCGGACTCGGGATGCTTTATTATGCGTTCAATGGAGAGTTTGGAAATGTAGATGGTAAGGCCACAAATATTGGTTACGGAGCCATTTCTCAGGCCTGGGTACGGGTCAAGCCCCCGATGGTGCCGGGTCTGAGCGTAAAGCTCGGTCGTTTTCTCTATCTTTCCGGTCTTGAGGGAGGGCTTCCGAAAAACGGCACCCTCAAGTGGGTCAAAAAGGTGCGGATTTCCCAGCGCATGATCGGGCCCTTCGACTGGTCGCGCGTGGGGCGAGCCTTCGACGGCGGTGTGCTCTCCTATGATTTCAACCCCTGGAACTTCACGCTCTCTTACATGCATCCCACTCCGGGTGGTTTCTATCTCCGCCGCGACGATCCGGAGATGAACGGTGAGTCCACCCATGACATTGATATCGTAACCGCAGTCTTGAGCCTCAAGGACACCAATCCCTGGGTGCCGAACCTGGATGCTCAGCTTTTCTATTATTACTACAACGATGAGCGAAAACTTGCTGGAGGAAATGGTCTGGGAGATTGCGAAGTGAATATGATTGGTGGGCATCTGATTTACGCCTACGATGTGGGTTCCGGAGTTTTTGATTTTCTTCTCTGGGGCGGTTATCAATGGGGGGTCTGGGGACGGAATCCCACTTTAGACCATGATGCTTATGCCTTTGCTATCGAGGCCGGCTATAAGTTTAAGAACCTTCCCTGGCAGCCCTGGTTCCGGGTGGGTTACTTCTACGGCACCGGTGACGACGACCCCAACGATGGCGACCACGAGACCTTTTTCATGATGATTCCCACTCTGCGTATCTATTCTCTTACGCCTTCTTACACTTTCATGAACACCAACTACTGGATGGCCCAGGTGATCCTGAAGCCTTATAAGAATGTGGTGGTACGTTCTGATGTGCATTTCGTGGATCTCACCGAGAAAGAGGACGCTTGGTATTTGGGCTCCGGTATGATGCGTCCGGATGTTTTGAGTTATGCGGCCTTGGCTTCGGGTAATGACGATGATCTCCTTACCATGTGGGATGTTTCGGTGTTCATCAAGGATATTTACCAGTACAACGGGGTGAAAGTCGGGCTCGATCTTTATCTCAGCCACATCTGGGGTGATGATGTGGTGGAGAACAACTATCAGGACGATGACGATCTGACCTTCTTCTATGCGGAACTGCGTTTTACCTTCTAAATCAGACTCCGGGCGGGGGGAGAGTCGACTCTCCCCCCTGTGAATTTTTGGGTTCTAAAGGAGGGAGGTTATGAGAGCAAAATGGGGAATGTTTCTGATCGGTTTGATGGCTTTGGTGTGGGCCTGTGCGCCTCAACAGGCTCCGGCCCCCACACCCCAGGAAAAGGCGGCCGTGGCCCATCCGGAGCTTTCGGAGCAGGAAAAGTTGATTGCCTGCAGCGATTGTCATCGTACTGAGACCCCCGAGATATATCAGGAATGGTGGCAATCCAGGCACGGCATAGCCATGGTGAAGTGCTTCCAGG
>JALWCD010000040.1 GCA_027036915.1 Thermodesulfatator sp.
CCTTTTTAGTATAGCCGGGGATGTTCCGCGAAACAATTGAAAAGGCCGGGCTGGCTGAAATCTATGAAAAGATAGAGGCCGGGGAGAGACTTTCCCGGGAGGACGGCCTCCGTCTCCTCTCCTGCCGGGATCTCCTGGCCGTGGGGTATCTAGCCCGTCTGGTACGCGAAAAAAAGCACGGACGGCGGGTCTATTACGTGGTCAATCGGCATCTCAACTATACCAACGTCTGTGAGAACCGGTGTCGCTTCTGCGCCTACTGGCGTGCGCCGGGGGACCCGGAGGGTTATGTGATCTCCCCGGAGGAGGCCGTAAAAAGGCTTTCGGCCGGCCCTCCTCCCCGGGAAATCCACATCGTGGGGGGGGTGAATCCGGAGCTTCCTTACACCTACTATCTGGAGTTGCTTTCGGCGATCAGGGAGGCCTTCCCTCGGGCGGCCATCAAGGCCTTTACCTGCGTGGAGATCGACCATCTGGCAAGGATTTCGGGAAAGAGCGTGGAAGAGGTTTTGAGGGAGCTTAAGGCCGCGGGGCTTTCCTGCCTTCCGGGAGGCGGAGCGGAGGTCTTCTCCGGCAGGGTCCGGGAAAAACTTTTCCCCCGGAAGATTTCGGCCGAACGCTGGCTAGAGATCGCCGGAACCGCTCATCGTCTCGGCATTCCCACCAACGCCACCCTTCTTTACGGTCATCTGGAAACGCCGGAGGAGAGGGTGGAGCACCTGCTGCGCATCCGGGAGCTTCAGGACGAGACCGGGGGTTTCCTCTGTTTCGTGCCCCTGCCGTTTCTTCCGGAAAAGACCCCTCTCAGGGACGAGGTGCGGCCCACCACCGGTTTCGAGGACCTGCGCATGATGGCCGTGGCCCGGCTCCTTCTTGATAACGTACCCCATCTCAAGGCCTACTGGGTCTTCCTGGGGGTGAAGCTTTCGCAGCTGGCCCTCCATTTCGGGGCCGACGATCTGCACGGCACAGTGGTGGAGGAGAAGATCAGCGAGGCCTCCGGGGGCCGGGAGGCCGAAGCCCTTTCCCGGGCCGAAATCGAACGCCTCATTCGGGAGGCGGGTTTTGAGCCCGTGGAGCGCGACGCCTTTTATCGTCCGGTGGCCTAGGCCTCCCGCACCACCGCCAGGCCCACGATGCGCTCCTTCCCGTTCAGGAAAAAGAGCTTCACCCCCCGGGTGGCTCGCCCTTTGTAAGGGATGTCCCTTACCCGCAGGCGGATGATCTTTCCGGCGTCCGAAAGAAGAAGAATTTCGTCTTCTTCCAAAACCAGGAGCCCTCCGGCCAGCTCTCCGGATTTGGCGTCGATCCGGGCCGCGATAATTCCTTTGCCGCCCCGACTCTGGGGCCGATATTCGGAAAGGGGAGTCCTCTTGCCGTAACCGAAGGCCGTGACCGTGAGAAGATCCCTCCTTTCCTCCGGTGGAAGCACCAGGAGGCTTACCACCTCGTCTTCCGGAGCGAGATCGATGCCCTTTACTCCCGCGGCCGCCCGCCCCATGGGACGCACCTGGTCCTCCGGGAAACGAATGGCCTGCCCCCGGCGGGTGAGAAGCAGGATCTCGTGCCGGCCCTCGGTCAGGGCCGCGGCCACCAGCTCGTCACCCTCATGGAGTTTCAGAGCCAGGATACCTGTGGAACGGGGATGCCGAAACTCCGAAAGCTCCGTCTTCTTGACCAGCCCCTGCCGGGTGGCAAAGACCACGAAGCGACCCTCGGAGAATTCCTTCACCGGGACCACCGTGGTGACCTGTTCGCCTTCCGCGAGTTGCAGGAGGTTGGTAAGGGGGGTACCTCTGGCCTGGCGTCCGGCCTGCGGAATGTCGAGCACCCGCAGCCAGTAGGCCCGCCCCCGGTTGGTGAAACAGAGAAAGACCTCATGGGTGGTGGCCACATAGAGATCCTTGACCGCGTCCTCCTCGCTTACGGAAAGTCCGCTCACCCCTTTGCCCCCCCGGCGCTGCTGGCGGTAGGTGGAAAGAGGAAGCCGCTTTACGTAACCCCTGTAGGTCACGGTGACCACCATGGATTCCTCGACCACCAGGTCCTCCCAGGAAACCTCGCCTTCCTCGGGAACGATCTCCGTGCGCCGGGGGTCGGCATATTTTTCCTTGAGTTCCCGGAGTTCGGCCTCGATCACGCCTTTCAGGGTTTCCTCGTCCGAAAGAATTTTTTCGAACCAGGCGATCTGGCGCTTGAGTTCCTGGTGCTCGGCCCGGCGATTTTCCCGCTCAAGGGCCGTAAGCCTCTGGAGACGCATGTCCAGGATGGCCTGGGCTTGAGCCCCGGAGAAGTCGAACCTCCGGATGAGCTTCTCCTTGGCCTCGGCCGGGGTGCGGGACCCCCGGATGAGGGCGATGATTTCATCCAGATGATCGAGGGCCTTGAGCAACCCTTCCAGGATGTGGGCTCGCTCCCGAGCCTTGCGTAGATCATACTGGGTACGGCGCAGAACCACCTCCCGCCGGTGGACGAGAAAGTGCCAGAGGACCTCTCTCAGGGAGAGAAGCTCCGGTCGCCCCCGCACCAGGGCCAGCATGATGACACCGAAGGTGCTCTCAAGGGGCGTGTGTTTGTAGAGTTGATTCAGGATCACCCGGGCCTGGTCGGCCTTCTCCCGCTTGAGCTCCACCACCACCCGGATGCCATCCCGGTCGGACTCGTCCCGCACCTCGGCGATGCCCTCAAGTTTTTTCTGCTGGGCCAGCTCCGCGATGCGTTCCACCAGCTTGGCCTTGTTCACCTGATAAGGGATCTCCGTGATCACGATGGCCGTCCGTCCCCGTTCCCGTTCGATGACCGCCCGGCCCCGCATCCTGATATGTCCCTTGCCGGTGAGATAGGCCTCCCGTATTCCTTCCAGCCCCACGATGAGGCCTCCGGTGGGAAAGTCCGGCCCTTTGATGTGCCGCAGCAGTTCGTCCAGGGTGATCTGGGGGTTTTGGAGCATGGCGATGAGGGCCTCCACCACCTCGCCAAGGTTGTGCGGGGGGATGTTGGTGGCCATGCCCACCGCGATCCCGGAAGCTCCGTTCACAAGAAGGTTGGGAAGCTTTGAAGGGAGAACCACCGGTTCAAGCAGGGTGTTGTCGTAGTTGGGGGCGAAGTCCACGGTCTCCTTTTCGATGTCGGCCAGCATCTCGTGGGCGATGCGGGAAAGGCGTACCTCGGTGTAACGCATGGCCGCCGGAGCGTCGCCATCCACGGACCCAAAGTTCCCCTGCCCGTCCACCAGGGGGTAGCGCATGGTGAAATCCTGGGCCAGGCGCACCAGGGTGTCGTAGACCGCGGCGTCTCCGTGAGGGTGATATTTACCGATGACCTCTCCCACGATGCGGGCGCTCTTTTTGTGGGGCTTGTTCCAGTCGTTTTTCATTTCGTGCATGGCGTAGAGGATGCGGCGCTGAACGGGTTTGAGCCCGTCGCGCACGTCCGGAAGCGCCCGCCCCACGATCACGCTCATGGCGTAGTCCAGGTAGGAACGTTTGAGTTCTTCCTCCAGAGGAACCTGAAGAATCTCACCCATGGCCGACACCTCCCGGTCCCCATTATAATGGAGACCTGCCCCTGTAAAAACCTCTTTCACGGATAGGGCCCCTTGCCTCATTCTATGCCCCTGCCTCTGGGAGGGACCAGGGGAGAAGTCTTGCAAGGCTCACGGATACTCAATGGCCGGACCTCTGGCGGATTCGGTCTTTACGTGTTAAGGATTAGGTCCCGGAGGGAGGCGTATTCATGGAGACCAGGGTCTACGTCCTGCGGCACGGCCAGACCTTTGCCAACGCCGAGGGCCGTTTCGCCGGACGCACGCCTGAACCCCTGACCGAGGAAGGCGAAAGGCAGGCCCTGCGGGCCGGGGAGTACCTTCGGGCGGATCCCCCTGAGCGGATATATATCAGCCCTCTTCACCGCACCCGGCGTACAGCCGAACTCATGATAGAGGCTCTGGGAGTCTCTCCCGAAATTGTGGAAGAGTCCGGGTTTCTTGAGATCAGCATTCCTCCCTGGGAGGGACGTTTCAAGCACGAACTCCGGGCCGATCCGGCCATGCAGTACGAAGTGTGGTCCCGGGCGCCCCACCGCTTTTATCTTCCGGGTTGCGAGACCCTTCCCGAGGTTTACGGTCGGGCCGTACGAGCCATGGAAGAGATTTTCCACCGGGAGCGCGGTCGCACCGTGGCCGTGGTGACGCATATGGTGGTGGTGAGGTCGCTTCTGGTGCACTATCTCGAACTTCCGCTTTCGGCCTACCGCACGGTGCCGGTGCCCAACGCCCTGCCC
>JALWCD010000041.1 GCA_027036915.1 Thermodesulfatator sp.
GCTTCTTCGCCTCCAGGCCGATCACCGTCTGGTGGAGCAGCACGTGGTTGAGCACGCTTCCCAGGGCGTAGTTGGTGTCCTCGTGGGTGGCGGCGTCCTCCACGGCCTCGGAGATGGCGATTCCCAGACTGCCTGGGGTCTCGGGATTTTCGGAAAGTATCCGGCGGCCGGCCTCGGTGCGCTCGGTGGGGGAGGGGTAGACTTCCGCCCCCCAGATATGCATCAGGGTGCGTCGATAGGGTTTTTGCTCGTAGCTCACCCGTACCATGTAAACCGTGCATTCCAGATCGAAGAGCCGGCAGGCAAAGGAGAGGGCGCTTCCCCACTGCCCGGCCCCGGTCTCGGTGGCAAGTCTTCGGATGCCCTCTTTCTTGTTGTAATAGGCCTGGGCTACCGCAGTGTTGGGTTTGTGGCTGCCCGGAGGACTTACGCTTTCATCCTTGTAGTAGATCCGGGCCGGGGTCTTGAGGGCCTTTTCCAGATTGCGGGCCCGGCGAAGGGGGGTGGGCCGCCAGAGACGATAGACCGCCCTTACCTCTTCGGGAATCTCGATCCAGGGCTCGGGGCTCATCTCCTGTTCCACAAGCGCCCGGGGAAAGATGCGCAGTAGATCCTCGGGCCTTACGGGTTTTCCGGTTCGAGGGTCGAGCGGAGGCGCCGGAGGTTCTGGAAGACGGGGAATGATGTTGAACCAGGCTTCCGGAAGATCCTTCTGCGGAAGGAGGATCCTGGTCTCCGAAGACATTTGCCCTCCTCAAACCAAAAACTCTTAAGACTTTACCAAAAGAAATTTCGGGTGCAAACGCACGGGCCTTACCGAAGGGAGGGAAATGAAAATTTTATATTTTTATATAATTTTCGAGATTTTAATTAAAACAATATTGATTTTTTAATTTTCAGGTTTATATTTTGCCCGGAATTAAAACCTTTAATGAGGAGGTTCAAAAAATGAAACGCAGATTTTACAGTCTGGAAGGCATGATCTGGGGGATGACCCTCCTTCTGGTGATCGTTCCGGCTTCCATTCTGACTTTCAACTACTGGATAGGTACCAAAATAAAAGGAGACGCTTTTTTTGTTAACATAGCCGGCGGGCAAAGAATGCTTTCTCAGAAACTCACCAAAGAGGCCCTGCTTTACGAATTCTCCGAGGACCCGAAATGGAAAAAGGAACTTGAAAAATCGATGGCCCTTTTCGAAAAAAACCTTCGCGTTTTACGGGAGGGGGATCCGGAAAAAGGGCTGGCTCCTTTGAAAGATCCGCGTCTTTCGGCCGAGCTGGCCAGGCTTGAAAACCTCTGGCAGGAATTCCGAAAGGCCCTTTCGGTTCTCACGGATCCCAAGGCCGGGATGGACGATTCGCTCAAAGCTCTGAATTACATCCTAAATCACAACATGGACCTCCTGAAACAGGCCCATGAAGTCACCGCTCTTCTAACCTCTCTTTCCGAGGAAAAAAGTAAAAAAGCCCTGTGGTTTCAGGAAGTCTTCCTCGGAGTAGTTCTGGTGATCGCTCTTTTCACCTTCTATGGTTTAAGACGGTTGGTTATCAGGCCCTTTTATGAATCGGTCGAGGCCATTAAGAGGGCGGCCCGGGGGCATTTCGACGTGGCCCTTAAAGTGGAGGGGGTAAAGGAGGTGCAGGATCTTAATCAGGCCTACAATAACCTTATGGTAGCCCTGGGCACTCAGCTCATGGCTCTAAAGGAACTGGGTAAGACCCTGGGGGCTTCGGTGGAACTGGTTTCCCGGGAAAGCCAGGAGCTTGACGCCCAGTCCCGGCTTCTTCAGGAAATGGGGCAGGAGGTGGTTCGGGCCGCCGAGGAGACCGCGCAGAATTTCGAGAACGTGGCCCGGGTCATCTCCGAAATGAACGCCGCGGTGAACGAGATTGCCCAGAACACCACCCTTACGGCGCAGAAGGCTTCGGAGGCCAGGGAGCGAGCCGAGGAATCCTCGCAGATCATAGGGCGTCTGGGAGAGAGTTCGGAAAAGATCGGCCAGGTCATCCAGGTGATCCGTCAAATCGCGGAGCAGACCAATCTCCTGGCGCTCAACGCCACCATTGAGGCGGCGCGGGCCGGCGAGGCCGGGAAAGGTTTCGCGGTGGTGGCCAACGAGGTCAAGGAACTGGCCCGTCAGACCGCGGAGGCCACGGAAGACATCGCGAGAGTGATAGAAGACATCCAAAACAATATCCGGGACGCGGTCTCCTCTATGGGGCGCATCTCCGAGGCCATTGTGGAGGTCAACGATCTGGCCACCAACATCGCCAACGCCACCGAGGAACAGACCTCGGTGATAGGAGAAATCACCGCCAACGTGGAGACCGGAACGCACACCGTGGAGCAGGTCCGTGAGAAAGCCGAGTTGTTGCTCAAGAGTTCGGTGGAACTTCTCGAGGTGGAACAGACCGTGGAGGCGGCCCAGAAATGCGTAAGGATAAGTGCACGGGAGCTCGAGGAGATAAGTGAACAGATAAAGGTCTCCGCGGAAAAACTCGGCGAGGCTCAGAGAAAGGCCGGACGCATCGCTCTCATCAAGAGCCTCAGAAACAAACACTTCGAGTGGCGGAACCGTTTGCTCAGTGCGGTGGTGAAAGGAGAGGAGCCAAAGGTGGAGATGGACCCCTCCCGTTGCGCGCTGGGGAGACACCTGGCCACCTACAGTCCCCTTCCGCACGAAAGCGCCCTGGTTGATGAACTGGTTGAAGTACATCGCAATCTACACCTTTCGGCCCAGAAGATCGTGGACATGATGAGGAAGAAATTTCCTTTGCAGGAAGTCCTCGGTTACATGGAAGCCGAGGTTGTCCCGTATTTCAACCGTTTGATAGAGCTTTTTGAAAAATGGGAGAAACTTCAGGAGGTCTAAAATGAAGAGGGTTTTCCTTATCCTGAGCTTGATATTTCTGCTCTCGGGCCCGGTCAAAAGCGAAGAGAGATGTGGACCCCTTTCCAGAGAGGAGGCTCCGGAGGTGGCCAGGGCTCTGGCTCTTATGCTGGTGGCCGGAAGAAGCGTGGTGGCAGAACATCAGAACCTGATCAACGATCCCTCGAAAGGGGAAAAGGGTTTCAGCCCCCGGTATGTGGTGGACCTGATGAAGAAAAAATTCGCCCAGTTATATGGAAAGCGGGTGGAAGAACTACCGCCTGCGGAAAAAAGACTGGTTGAGGAGATGCTCAGGGCGGCCTACATGGTGGTTTTCCTCAACCAGGATCGGATCAATCAGAAGGGGGTGGGCTACAAGGGGTTCATCCCCGCGATTTTCGGACGGGAGGTAGGGCACCTTTTGGCCTTTCGCTGCGGGCTTCGGCTCAAACAGACCTCCCTTCGCTATCGTAATCCCTATAACCGTCCGGACGAGTTCGAGGAGGAAGGATTGAGGCAGATGGCCGGGCACGAAAATGGTACCGCAGTCCAGGGAATAGGGCGCTTTGTGGATGGCTATTATCGCTATCTGCATCCCATCTATGTTAAAAAGGCCTGTTTGAAATGTCATGGAGAGCCGGCCGGAGCCCTTGACATCACCGGCCATCCGAAGGAGGGTTACCGTGAAGGAGAAGTAAGGGGTGCCATAAGTGTAGTTCTTCCCATAAATAAATGAAGTATCTCCGGTACCTCCCTGAAGGCCCTGCCTGAGTTCTCAAGCGTGGCCCAATCCACAGACTTGACCCCCGGGGGCCTCTTCGGCTAAATAGAAGATTGAACCCATGGGCATAGAATTTCCACATCGGCACCTCCTTGAGATCGGTCCCCTTTCAACCGAAGATATTCTCGTGGTTCTTAGAACCGCCCTCAATCTCAAGGAAATTCTGAGACGCCCCATTCCCAAAGTGCCCACCCTGCGGGGCAAGGTCGTCGCCAACCTCTTTTTCGAGGCCAGCACCCGAACCAGGCTCTCCTTCGAACGGGCGGCCAAGGTGCTCTCGGCCGAGGTCCTGAATTTCTCGGCCCGGGGAAGCAGCCTTGAGAAAGGAGAAAACCTTCTCGATACCGTGAAAAACCTTCGGGCCATGGGGCCGGACCTTTTCGTGATCCGGCATCCGGCTTCCGGGGCCCCGCACTTCGTGGCCCGCCATGTGGATATCCCGGTGATAAATGCCGGAGATGGGTTCCACGAACATCCCACCCAGGCCCTGCTGGACCTTCTTACGGTCTGGGAAAGGAAGGGGCCGGATCTTCGGGGTCTCAAGGTCGCCATCATCGGGGATATCCGGCACAGTCGGGTGGCCCATTCCGACATCCTGGCTTTTCGCAAAAT
>JALWCD010000042.1 GCA_027036915.1 Thermodesulfatator sp.
CTGAGCCAGGCGGGCCTTTTCCACCGCTTCCCCGGTCACCTGACTGGCCTTGGTGGTGTTCTGACTGATTTCCTGGATGGCGGAGGAAATTTCGTTTATGGCCTGGGTTTCGGCCTCGGTATTGGCCAGAATGTTCCTGGCTCCCCGCTCCATGCTTTCGGACCGGAGCTTCGTCTCTTCGTTGGCGGAAATAGTCTCTTCCGCGGCTCCTTTCATCTGCTGGGCTTCTCCTTCAAGTTCCGCCGAAATACCTCGAATCTTTTCGATCAGGGGTCTTAGCTCCTCGCTAGTTCGGTTGATCTTAACGAGCATCTGGGCTATCTCGTCCTGTCCTTTTACCTCGATTCTATGGGTAAAATCCCCGCGGGCCATCCGGGAGAGGGCCTCGTCCAGAGAGGTGAAGCCCGTCTGAAGTTTGCGGTGAAAATAAAGCCCGAAGACCACTAGAAAAAGTACCGATAGACAGACGTTAATGATTTGCAACTTTGAGACCAGCTGCAGTTTCTTCTCGGCCTCCTTCTGCTGGGCCAGGAGTTCTTCCTTGGCTATGGTAAGGCCGTGATCGAGAAGTTTATAAATCTTCTTGGTGAGAGGGCTTAATTTCTCGTTATAAATGTCGAGTAGTTCATCCCTCAAATCCTCTTCGTCTTCCCACTCATCGGCGGTGGCCAGCATCTCAAGAATCTGAGAGGACATGCGGTGCATCTCTTGATATTTTCGGGTGACCTCCTCTACGAAAGCTCGCTCTTCTTCCGTATGGGCTGAAAGGTTCCGAAGATCTTCTTCCAGGGGTTTGGTGGAAAAACGGAACTCGGCCAGGTTGAACATCCCCGAAAGAATATTAACCTTCCAGCGGGTAAATTGATATTTAAGATCCTGAATGCGTAAAATGTCCTCCACCTTCTTTTCGACTTCGGCGTTGACCTTACGATACTCCTGCTTGGTCCAGAGAAGGGTGCCCAACCCGACGAGATTCAACAGCACCACAAGCACAAAAACCAACCCCATCCTGGCCACCAGACCGAAACGTTTCATGGATTACCTCCAGGAAAAATAAAGTTTAGAGTAGACTTTTCTCGGGCTGGCCTACTATACCAGGGATAGGTTTTGGGGTCAAACTATGAAATTCAGGACTATTTCACCATAACGGCCGTCAGGCGATTGCGTCCGTGCGCTTTGGAATAATAGAGGGCTTTATCGGCTGCTTCCAGCAGATCGCGTGGCCCTTTGGAATCGGTGACAGGGAGATGACTGGCCACTCCCAGGCTAATGGTTACCCGGATCCGATGTCCCTCAAAATAGAAGGCTTCCCTTTCCACGTTCTCTCGCAACCTTTCACCCAGTTTGCCGGCTCCCTTGAGATCGGTCTCGGGCAAAACGATGGCGAACTCCTCCCCTCCGTAGCGGGCGGGAATGTCGCTTTTGCGAATATTTTTCCGGATGAGACGGGCCAGCTCTCTTAAAATGAAGTCTCCAGCCAGGTGGCCATAAGTGTCGTTAATTTTTTTGAAATAATCGATATCCAGCATTATCAGAGAAATATAACGCCGATATCGCCGGGCTCGCTCGAATTCCTCCTGCAGACGTTCCTGGAAATAACGGTGGTTGTAAAGCCCGGTGAGTCCGTCGAGAATGCTCAGGAGACGAAACCTTTCGTTGGCGGCCTTAAGGCGCCGGGCCAATTCCTCCGTCCGGATCTTCTCCTCCTTGAGCTGTCTCAAAATAATGGCGCAGTTCAAACTCAACTTTTCGAGTTCTTCGTACGCCTCCTGGAGAAGCTCGGAATAAGGTGGAATCTCTTCCGCAGGCAGATCGAAAAAGGCAAAAATGTGCTGGCACTCTCGGGCCACTTCGTCGATAATTTCCTTGGTTTCCTCCTCCGACAGCCCCAGAAATTCCGGAAGATCCTGCAGGGCCCGGTAGTACTTCTCGCTTTTCTTTTCACTGAAATAAATCCCTCCTAAAAGCGCGGCCAGACAGAGGAGACGGGCGTGTTCCCGGAATTCTTCCGGGGCCTCTGCCCAGCGATGGTGGTAGTGCACGTCTTCCACAATATGTTCCGGAAGATGCCAGGAACGCAGGAAATAGGCCCCCAGTTCGGCATGGGTAAAGCCGAAAAGCTCGTATTCCACCTCCCAGAGGGCTTTGCCTGAAACCTCTTTTTCGTCGAAGACCTGAAGATAGTCCTCTTCCAGAACAATATAGAAAAGAAGAACACCTATATCGAGCAAGAGACCCGCGGAGAAGAGATGATCGTCTTCCAGGGCCTCCTTTCGGGCCAGAAGACGGGCCGCAACCGCGTTGCTCACCGCTCGTTTCCAGAACTTCTCCAGATCAAAACCCGAATTGGCACGGCCCTTATGCTGAAAAGTGCGGGCCACCGAAAAAGAAAGGGCCAGGTTCTTTATGACATCTGTACCCAGAAGGGCGATGGCGGTCTCAAGAGAGGTGATCTCTTTGGGCCCCGAACGATAGAGAGGCGAATTGGCCAGGCCCAGCACCCGGGCCGCCAGAGCCGGATCAAGCCGGATGATCTCCGCCAGCTTACGATAGTCCTCACTCTTTACCAGCTCCAGCAGACGCATGGCTACCACCGGAGGTGAGGGAAGGTTTATCCGGCGCTTGCGGAGCATTTCCTCTACTTTTTGATAATCCACCACTTCCTCCGTGCAAATCTGACGATTTCCTGTAATCTTTTTTACCACATCTGCAAAGTTTGGAAACACATTATGCGAAAGATCATTCTAAAAGGATGCCGGGAACACAATCTCAAGGGCTTCGACCTGGAATTGCCCCTCTACCGGGTCATCGCCGTGACCGGGGTCTCGGGCTCCGGCAAGTCCAGTCTGGTCTTCGACACCCTCTTTGCCGAGGGCGAGCGCCGCTATCTTGAAACCTTCTCCACCTATGTGCGTCAGTATTTCGAGCGTCTGCCCCGCCCGCGGGTGGAGACCATCGAGAACATCCCTCCGGCCATCGCCATCTCGCAGATCAACCCGGTAAAAAGCTCCCGGTCCACGGTGGGAACGCTTTCCGAGATCACGCACTTTGCCAAGATGCTTTACTTTCGGGCCTCCGAAGCCCGATGCGCGGGCTGCGGCCGGGCGGTGCTGCCCGCGGAGCCGGTGGAGACGGCCAGGAGGCTCCTTGAGACCTTTTCCGGCCAGCCCGCGATCCTGACCGCCCCCGTCCCGGCCGAAAAAGACCCGGAACTTCTGCGCCGGGGTCTGCTTCAAGCCGGCTACAGCCGGACCTATCTCGCGGGTCGGGTCTGCGACCTCGAAGAGATGGAACGTCTCCCGGAAAAACTGGAGGTGGTCCTGGATCGCCTTCGCCTGGAGCCGGCAAACTTCGAGCGGCTGGTGGAGGCCCTGGAGAGGGGCCTGGCCATGGCCGGAGAGGTGCGGGTGCATCTCCCCTACGGACAGGAGCTCCGTTTTACGAACCGGGAGCGATGTCCCTACTGCGGGCTCACTGTCCCCCGCCGTACCCCCAACCTTTTCTCCTTTAACAGTCCCCTCGGGGCCTGTCCGGAGTGCCGGGGCTTCGGCCGGGTGCTCGACATCGACTGGGATCTGGTGATCCCCGATCCCCGAAAGTCCCTGCGGGAAGGGGCCATAACCGTGCTGGAGATGCCCTTTGCCTGGGAGGTCAGGGAAGACCTGCTTGACTACTGCCGCCGGAAGAACGTACCGCTGGATTGTCCCTGGGGTGAGCTTCCCGAAGAAGTCCGGCGGAAGATCCTTTACGGCGATGGAAGCTGGTACGGAGTCAAGGATCTCTTCGACTGGCTGGAGACCAAACGCTACAAGGCCCACGTACGCATCCTCCTTTCCCGCTTTCGGGCCTACCGGGAATGTCCCCTATGCGGGGGGACCCGTTTCCGGAAGGAGGCTCTACAGTTCTATTTGAACGGGCTTCATCTAGGGGACTTCTATGCCCTTTCGGTGGCCGAGGCCCGGGGCTTTATGGAGGAGTTTCTGGCCCGGGACGGTCTTCCCCGGGCGGAGGAGAGGCTGGCCCGCGAGATCCACCGGCGCCTGCGGTATCTGGACGAGGTGGGGCTCCCCTATCTCACGCTCGACCGTCAGAGCCGGACGCTTTCCGGAGGCGAGGTGGCCCGGGTTCTCCTCACCCGGGCCCTTTCCTCGGAACTCACCGAGACCCTCTACCTCTTCGACGAGCCCACCACCGGCCTGCACCCCCGCGACACCGCCCGGGTGGTCCGCTTCCTCCGGGAGCT
>JALWCD010000043.1 GCA_027036915.1 Thermodesulfatator sp.
TTTCGGTTTTCCGCACCCCGGCGGAAAGCTTGAGTCTTAAGGCCTGAAGGCGAATGAAGCCCGCGGCATCCCTCTGATCGTAGCCCCCGGACCGGTCAAAACTCGCCAGGTCTTCCCGATAAAGACTCACCGGCGACCTGCGGCCCACCACCATCACGTTTCCTTTATAAAGTTTCACCCGCACCGTGCCGGTGACGTTTTTCTGGGTCTCCTCTATGAAGGCCCTTAAGGCCTCCATCTCCGGCGAGAACCAGAAGCCGTAGTAGATGAGCTCCGAAAAACGGGGAACCAGGCTGTCGCGAAGGTGCATGACCTCCCGGTCCAGGGTGAGGTGCTCCAGGGCCCGGTGGGCCACATGAAGAATGGTCCCCCCTGGGGTCTCATAGATACCCCGGCTTTTGAGTCCCACGAAACGGTTTTCCACCATGTCCACCCGCCCCACGCCGTGGCGCCCCCCGATCTCGTTTAACCGGGAAAGGAGTTCCACCGGAGAGAGCCTCTCCCCGTTTACCGCCGCTGGAACTCCGGCCTCAAAGTCTATCTCAAGATATTCCGGCTCCTCCGGGGCCTTCTCTGGGGAGACGGTCATGCGGAACATGTCCTCCGGGGGTTCGGCCCAGGGGTCCTCAAGGATTCCGCCCTCGTAGCTTATGTGAAAGAGGTTGGCGTCGATGCTGTAGGGTTTCTCCCGGGTCACCGGGACCGGAATCCCGTGTTCTTCGGCAAAGCGGATGAGGTCCTCCCGGCCCTCAAACTCCCACTCCCGCCAGGGAGCGATGACCTCAAGGTCCGGGGCGAGAGCCGCGTAGGTGAGCTCAAAGCGCACCTGATCGTTCCCCTTACCGGTGGCCCCGTGGGCCACGGCATCGGCCTCCACCTCCCGGGCCACCCGCACCTGCTCCCGGGCGATGAGCGGACGGGCAAGCGAGGTCCCCATGAGATACCAGCCCTCGTAGGCCGCGTTGGCCTTAAGGGCCGTAAACACGAACTCCGAGACGAACTCCTCCCGGAGATCCCGAATGACGATATCCTCCGCCCCCACCGAAAGGGCCCTGCGTCTTACCTCCTCCCAGTCCTCCTCCTGCCCTACATCCGCACAGAAGGCCACCACCGGGCACTGATATTTCTCTATGAGCCATTTGAGGATTACCGAGGTATCAAGTCCTCCGGAGTAAGCGAGCACGATCTTTTTCGGCATAATGGGACCTCCTTCAGGAACGAGAAAAACGAGAAAAGTAATGACTTAAGTTTCGCCAGAAATCCTTAAAGGCTGGATAAGTCATAAGAAATATAATTCCTAAGAAAAAAAATATTCCTGCGATGGCTATCAATTCCTCAATCTTCATTTTCTCCTCCGATTATTAAATTCCTCATTTTTATCCATATCATCAAGGTCATGATTCCCAAACTTATGCCCCCAATCCATCCTAAAGCATTCCACAGGGTGAAACCCTGGTCCCTTAAATCCAGAAAGGACCAGGAAACCACTCCCAACAAGGCCACCATCACAAATCGGAAAAGCTCCCTCCAGTTCTGAAGTTCCTCCCTTTTCTTTTCCTCCATTTTATAGCATTATAAAGGCCGGGAATGGATAAAGAAAGTCTGCTTGCGGCCATAAGCGAGGATCTTGAGCGCATCGAGGCTGCGCTTTCCGCGGTGCAGGCCTCGCAGGTGCCTTTTATCAACGAGGTCAGCCACTACATCCTTTTTGCCGGGGGCAAGCGCCTTCGGCCGCTCCTTACCGTGCTCTGCGCCAGGCTCTGCGGATACGAGGACCCCCGCATTTACGAGCTTTCCGTCCTTTTCGAGTATCTTCACGCCGCCACCCTGCTTCATGACGATGTGGTGGACGGAGCGGAGTTCCGTCGGGGCCGACGGGCGGCCCACAATCTTTGGGGCAATCAGGCCACCATTCTGGTGGGAGACTACCTTTACGCCCGGGCCCTGCGCATCGCGGTGGAGAAGGGAAACTTCGAGGTCCTCAAGGTCGTGACCGAGACCACCCTTCTCATGAGCGAGGGCGAGGTCCTTCAGCTCCTCAACGTGGACAACACCGGGCTTACGGAGGAGGAGTACGAGGAGGTCATCTTTCGGAAGACCGCGGCCCTGATTGCGGCGGCCTGTGAATGCGGTGGCATCATGGCCGGCCTCGGATTGGAAGATCGAAAACGCCTTCACCGTTTCGGGAAACACCTGGGCCTGGCCTTCCAGATCACGGACGACCTCCTGGATTATCTCGGGGTCTCCCAGGAGACCGGAAAAGATCTGGGCACGGACTTCAAGGAGGGCAAGGTCACCCTGCCTCTCCTTTACGCCCTGAATCAGGCCGATGACAGTGATCGTGCGAGACTTCTTGCCCTCATACGGGATCTTGACCCCACTCCGGAAACTTTCCGGGAGGCCCGAAGAATTATCGAAAGATGCGGCGGTTTCGATTACGCCCGGAAAAGGGCCGGGGAGGAAGTGGAGAAGGCCCTGGAAAACCTCTTTCACTTTCCGGACAACCCCACCCGCAGACTTCTCGAAGACCTCACCCGGTTCATTCTGGTAAGGAGAAAGTGATGCCCCTTCCAAAACTCCTGGTTTTCGATTGCGACGGCGTGCTCTTCGACTCCCGGGAGGCCAACCGGGCATACTACGAAGACATCTGCCGGGCCCTAGGGCGACCTCCCCTCACCGAGGAAGAACTCCACTATGTCCACATGCACACCGCGGAAGAATCCGTGCGGTATCTTTTTCGAGACTATCCGGAAAAATTGGCCGCGGCCCTCGAATACCAGCGAAATCTCCCCTACGAAAAGTTCTTACCTTACATGCGCATGGAGCCCGGCCTCAGGGAATTTCTCGCCTGGGCTAAAGAGCGCTTCTGGCTGGCCATCTCCACCAACCGGACCACCACCATGGGCCGCCTCCTTGAGATCTACGATTTAGAGAAATACTTTGATCTGGTGATGACCGCCTTAAAAAGCCCCCGTCCCAAACCTCATCCCGAGGCCCTTACCGTGATCCTGGAGCATTTCGGGGTCGAACCCCGGGAAACCCTCTATATAGGTGATTCCGAAGTGGATCTCCGGCTCTGTCGGGCGGTGGGAGTACCGCTTGCGGCCTACAAGAACCCTTCTCTTTCCGCGGACTATCACATTCAGAGTTACGAAGAACTCCGGAGCTTCCTTTCCTCCCTTGCCGAAAAGGGGTAAGCTTTCATAAGGGCTTTTGGGAGGTCTTTCACATGCATAAATCCGCCCTGAGAATTCCCTTGGAAGATATCCCCCCCGAGGGTCTCCGGCTGGAGTTCGAAGAAGGTCCGGAGATCCTTGCGGACTGTTTTCCGCTCAAAAGACCGCTTTCAGCCCGGGTCTTCTTGAAAAAACAGGGAATCAATGTTAAAGCCAAAGGCCGGGTGGAAACGGCCGTAGGGCTCAATTGCGATCGGTGTCTGGAGAGCTTCGTGTTGGAAATAAAGGAGGATTTCGAGGTGGAATTTCGGCCGGTGGCCAGTCTGCCCCTGCAGGAGGAAACCAGGCTCAGCCGTGAGGACCTGGAGGTTATCTTTTTCGAGGGAGACGAAATACCGGTGGATGAACTCGTCCGGGAACAGGTTATCCTGGCGGTGCCTTACAAGAAACTTTGTCATGAGAGCTGCCGGGGGCTCTGTCCAAAATGCGGGAAGAATCTGAACGAGGGTCCCTGTGGATGTGGGGTTCGCCAGGACAGTCCTTTTGCGGTATTGAAAGAACTCTTGCAGAAAAAAACCCAAACCGGCTAGGAGGTGCAGGAGATGGCGGTTCCCAAGCGAAAGACATCCCGTTCGCGGCGGGGAATGCGTCGGGCGCACAAACACCTTACGGCCCCCTGTGCGTCGGTGTGTCCCCGTTGCAAGGCTCCCAAATTGCCCCACCGGATCTGTCCCAGCTGCGGCACTTATCGGGGAAAGGAGTTTTTGTCCTCTGAGGAAGCCTGAGCGGTGATTGCCGTTGCCCTGGATGTCATGGGGGGCGATCATGCCCCCCGGGAAATCCTGAAAGGGGCCCGGGAAGCCCTGAAAGACTCGGGGGATCTCTTTATTTATCTCGTGGGGCCGGAAGAGGCTCTTTCGGCCTTTCCCGAGCACGAAAGGGCGGAAAAGGTTGCGGCTCCGGAATGGGTCGAAATGGACGAGACCCCCAGCGAGGCCCTGAGGAAAAAACCCCGTTCCTCCATCCGCAGGGCCTTTGAGCTGGTAAAGGAGGGGCGAGCGCAGGC